>DAOVFE010000181.1 GCA_030673085.1 Anaerolineales bacterium
GGCCGCTCCTACAACCTGCACCCCCCCCCAAACATATAATTATTAATTAATACTAAGCAAAACGGCGGCTATAATATAGATCGCCGCCTTCTGCGTTGATTTCCGCCGGTAATTGATCATAGACATCGGGAAAATGATGAATGTTATGATCTCAGCTGACTTGATCGGCAATCTGCTTGCCGAAACTTAATAATTCCTCGACCATCTTTGGCTCGCGAGCCTCAGCGTAAACGCGTAAGACTGGTTCAGTTCCGGATGGCCTTATGAGCAGCCAAGAATCATCTTTGAGGATATATTTCAGCCCATCTAATGTGTTAACTTTTGAAACCTCTGAACCGCCGATAGATGTTGGAGCTTCCCCTTCAAGGCGAGAGACTATCATCTGTTTGGCCACAGGGCGAGATAACCGGAGGTCAATTCGGGCATAATGCGAAGGGCCGACCTCTTTCAATAGATCATCGATCAATTCAGACAGTGGTGCGCCCATTACCGAGACCATTTCAACCAGTAATAGACCAATTAAAATGCCGTCACCCTCAGGAATATGTCCCTTAAAGGAGATGCCGCCTGATTCTTCGCCGCCAATAAGCACGTCATTGGAGAGCATGTAATCGGCGATGTGATTGAAGCCTACTGGTGTCTCGATTACTTCGAGTTCATATTTTCTAGCCAGACGGTTGATCATTTGAGTAGTCGACACAGTCTTGATCACTTTGCCGCGCAGGCCGCGATGCTCGACCAGATATTTCAAAGTCAGACTCATAATGCGATGTGGATCGACAAATTGGCCGCGCCCATCCATAGCGCCAATACGATCGGCGTCGCCATCCGTGGCCAGGCCAATTTCACCATGCCCGGCGGCAATTGCGCCTGCCAGAGCGCCCAAGTAGCGGCCAATCGGTTCGGGATGGATACCGCCGAATCCCGGATTCATATCATTGCGGATCTCAAAAACCTCACAGCCTGTGCCTTGAAGGATGCCGCGGATCTGACTTCGCCCAGAGCCATACATCGAATCGACAACGATATGCTGTGGATTGTCGGCAATCGCGTCCAGGTCAATCAAATTGCGCAGATGATCATAATATGCTGATGTGGGATTGAAACGTTCAATCAGGTTGGATTGGCGAGCCACATCAAAATCCATCAGATTTGGACCTCGACCGCGGGCTTCATTATCGTTTAAATAGACCTCGACCCGCCGGCATTGTTCCGGCAGGGCCGAACCGCCGTAGGCTGCCTTGAGTTTGACGCCATTATAGCGCGGAGCATTATGCGAAGCGGTGATCATGAGGCCGGCGATCGCCCCTAGATGTCGAACCGAGTACGATACAGTTGGAGTTGGGCAATCGGCAGCGCCTAGATAGACTTTAAAGCCATTTGCTGCTAGCACGCGAGCGGCTTCAATGGCGTAGCGGTCGGACAGAAATCGAGTATCAAATCCAACCACCATCCTGTGTGGATCCGGGCGTGGAGTATTGTATGATCCATTAAGCCAGTTTTCAGATGCAACCGCATCTGAAATTGCTTGGGCCACCTGACGTAAGCTTTGAAAGGTAAAGCTGTCGGAGATAACACCCCGCCAGCCATCAGTTCCAAAATGAATAGGCATTATTACCCTCGGATATGTGATATTGGCTGCGGAATTTTAGCAGGCGACGCGGGCTTGGTCAACCGCAGCAGCTATGATCAATATTGGGGCCTGTGCGAAAGCCCCAGAAGTGTCGTTGGATTAGCATTCGGTCGTATAAGCTACAGAGAATGGAAATTAGCCATTACTTATGTATTAATCATGGAGTCATAGTTCATTTTGTTTAAGCGTATTACTTGTAGCTAATCGGGAATATAAAGCCGGATAAGCAGCCGTCTTCATTAGCCAAAAGCAAAGACGCTGCCGGGTGAACAGGCAAAATCTGATTGTTTCTTCCTATGGCCCGAGAATCCGTTGAGCGACTTCCAGGGCTGCTGCTTGTGGTGATGCGCTTCCTTCTAGTATGCTCTCGATTGCGGATTGTATCGGAGGTCCGAAAATCGCAAACACTTCGGCTGAAGGGCGCGGCTGGGCGGCTGCAATTAAATGACTTGCTAACGCCATGGGATCGCCGTTAGGCCAGGCGGAAAGCGATGACTTCGTTACTGGCAGTAAAGATAATGCATAAGTCCAGGGTCCGAGAAAGTCGGGCGCCATGAGCCAATCGAGTAGTTGACAGGTTAATTCTTGGTGGTCGGAATCTTGAGAGACCATAGCCCATGACCATGTCTTGCTCATTACCACGCCGGTACCGTTTCGGGTCGGAAGCGGAATCATGGCCTCTAGATTAGGATTGTAATCATCCAAGAAGTTGCTAAATGGAGCTACAGTGCTTCCGGCTTGACCTTTATGAAAGGCCATCCAGGTTTCGCTGGAAGATTGATATTGAGTAACAGATGTCGGAAGAACAGCAGCGCTTTGGGCTGATCCATAGAAAGAGAAGACCTCAGCCAGGAGGGCGGGATCAAGAGTCGGACGGCCATCTTGATCAAAGAGCGGGCCTCCCAGATTCAAGTATTGTGTGAGGGTGAAATTTGCAGTAGGGTCACCGGCCGGAAAGAGGAACGGAGTGGAGGCGCTAATAAGGTCGGCCCATGTATATGGAGCGGTCGAATAACGATCTGCTCGATAGGCGAAGGCCTCGACTTCGCTGGCAAAGGGTAATCCATAAAAGCCTTGATCGAGATTAGCGGCTGAAATCGCGTATGGGTACCATTCATGCTCGGTTGGCTCTTCAATTAGATCCTCGAGAGGGGCGATCAACCCTTTTAAAATAGCATTTGTCAGCGATTCCGGATCCAGGGTTATTAGGTCTGGCGCGGCAGTTGGAGCGGCGGTTTTTGCCGCCGCAAGTGTCTCCAGTAGGCTGGCCGGACCATCGTGCTCTTTTACGCGCAGGTCAACCTTCACTCCCGGATGGTCATTTTCGAAAGCAGCTATCCTTTCTATCAAAAGGGTTCCGGCAGGTGTTTCTGGGTCGGGGGCAAAGCGGGCTTCAACCCATAATAGGATGTGCTTTAGGCTGTCGGACGGAATGGCCGTGGCTTGAGGTTGCGCAGGAGAGGATGTGCTGGTCGCCGAGTTGGGAGTTAAAGTAGCATAGCCAGGCAATATTGAACACCCGGCAAGCATTAGGCCAATGATAGTAAAACACGTGATCAGATTGCGCATGATCTCGCGATTATAGCATCAATCAATATCCTAGGAGGAGGGTGTTGAAAAAGAGAGATCATGGGAAAAAGCCAGGAAATGCAACAGCTTGCTGTGGAGATGAGCGGAAAGTGGGGGTTTGGGGGATACCGCCCCCATTATGGCTTTTTCCTTAGAAGAAGGGGCTGTCCTAAAAGACAGGTCGGTGGAGAGTTGGCCCAATTACACTTAGCAAATTTGTCGCGAAGTGGAGAGTTTATTCTTGTTTTCAACAGAATCTAGCTCATTGGTGAGGATGAGAATCACGATTTTCGACTTTTCAGACAGCCCCTTCTTCACTTGCCGATATATACCACTCTTTTTTATAGGCAAATATGTTTTTCAACATCCTCTAGGAGATGGCTATGTTAAAATGACTATACGATGACGGTTCCTGAGCATCTCCAGCCTGTATTGAAGGGTATTCCTGCAAAGCCGGGTTGTTATTTGATGAAAGACGCGGCGGGACAGGTGATATATGTCGGCAAGGCGATTCATTTGCGAAACCGGGCGCGTTCCTATTTCCACGAATCGGCCCAGCATAGTCCTAAGACATCCGAGATGGTGTCGCATATCCAGGATATTGAGTGGATCGTTGTTGACTCAGAGCTTGAAGCTTTAATCCTTGAGATGAACCTCATAAAGCGCCATAAGCCAAAGTACAATGTGCGTTTGAAGGACGGCAAGCGTTATCCCTATATCAAGATTTCGTGGGAGCAGCAATTTCCTAAAGTGACTATTACCCGGCGGATGCATCGTGATGGAAGCCGTTATTTTGGTCCATTCACCAGTGTCTGGGCAGTCCATCAGACCTTGGATGTCCTGCGTAAAATTTTTCCCTATCTCACCTGTAATCGCGTGATAACAGGAGAAGATGCGCGCGCCTGTCTTTATTATGATATTAAACTCTGCCTGGGACCATGCATTGGGGCGGTTGACCAGAAGACGTACCGCGCCATGATTCAAGACCTTAGTCGATTTCTTCGCGGGGATACCGAATCGATCGTAGCAAGGCTGCAATCGGAAATGCGGCGGGCATCCGATGCTATGGCTTTCGAAAAAGCAGCCGTCATTCGAAACCAGTTGATGGCTATTGAGAAGGTTGTGGAAGGGCAAAAAGTTGTTTCTCAGGAGAGAGTTGATTCAGATGTAATTGCTTTTGCCCGGGATGAGGACTCGGCCTGTGTACAAGTATTTTTTATTCGCAGCGGCAAATTAATAGGCCGGGAATATTTCTTGCTGGACGGAACTAATGAAGCGGCCGATCAGGAGCTGGTCGAGGTTTTCATCAAGCAGTTTTACGCCGATGCCGCTTATGTCCCTCAGCGCCTGCTTCTGCCCACCGAAATTGAGGAGGCGCAGATAGTACAAACTTGGTTGAACCAACGCCGGGGAGGGCGCGTGCAAATAAAGATTCCCCGCCGCGGGCAAAAGAGGAAACTAGTGCAGATGGCCGCCGAGAATGCAGCCGACATACTTGCAGGCCTGCGGGCGAGCTGGGAAGCCGATCATAAAAAGCATGTTCAGGCTCTGGGGGAACTGGAGAAATCATTAGGATTGCCCAAACCGCCAGTTCGAATTGAGTGCTATGATATTTCCAACCTGCAG
>DAOVFE010000030.1 GCA_030673085.1 Anaerolineales bacterium
CAGGGCCGTAGGCACTGCAGGGCGATAGTCCTGAGCGAATATTTAAACAAAACCCGCACCCGAAGGGGCAAAATTCCCGCAATGGGGGATGTCCCTAAAGGACATCCCTAAAGGAATTTTGAGGGTTTTGTCATTTACTTCAAATTCAGTTTAGATAATCCCGCAATTGGCGTGAGCGACGGGGGTGCCGCAGACGACGTAAGGCCTTGCCTTCGATTTGACGAATCCGTTCCCGGGTCAAACCGAACTTCTGGCCGACTTCCTCTAATGTGTAGGGCCGGCCGTTTTGCAGGCCAAATCGCAGACGTAGAATGCGAGCTTCGCGTGGACTCAGGCTGGCAAGAACTTCCTCGATCTTGTCACATAAAAGATTTTGATAAGCAGATTGAGTTGGTGTAGGTGTATGATTATCTTCAACGAATGATCCAAGCTCGGAATCGTCATCCTCACCCACCGGGCTTTCGAGTGAAAGCGGACGCCAGGAGACCCGCATCATCCATTGAATTTTGCGGGCATCTACTTCCATTACTTCGGCGATTTCCTCCGGTGTGGCCTGGCGCCCTAGATCTTGTTCGAGTTCGCGGGCGACCTTATACAATCGCCGGATACGATCGGACATGTGCACGGGAACACGTATAGTGCGGCCCTGGTCGGCGATAGACCGAGTGATGGTTTGTCGGATCCACCAGGTGGCGTAGGTGCTAAACCTATAGCCCCGGTGGTAATCAAACTTTTCAACTGCTTTCATCAACCCGAGATTGCCTTCTTGTATCAGGTCGAGGAAAGGCACGCCGCGACACATATACTTTTTTGCTATGCTGACTACTAGGCGAGTATTAGCTTTGATGAGATGATCGCGTGCCTCTAGGCCGTCCTCGATTGTGAAATTTAATCGCTGCCGCTTGGCCTTAGAGCAGTTGCCGTTTAGCTTTGCAAGCCGAGCCCCCGCTTTTTTTCCGCGCTCGATCCGCGTGGCCAAATCGACCTCTTCATCGATTTTCAACAGCGGCACGCGAGCCATCTCTTTGAGGTAAAGCCCAACTGTGTCGTCACTAGAAATTGTACTGAGATCGAAGCTTTGCTGTTCCTGCAAAAGCAGTTCCCGCATTAGGTGCGGCGGGACCTGGGAAATATCATCATAGACTTCTATTCCGGCGTTCTGAAATATGGACTGTAGACGCTCTAAGCGATCGTCGATTTCCTCTGCTTCAGGAAAAACGGTAAGAATGTCGTCGGTGAGAATGAAGCCTTGATAATCTCCCTTTTCTAGCAAGGCTGAAAAAGCATTACGCTTTTGCAGTCGTTTCTTAGATCTATTCATCCATGCACTCCTGGCATTACTGGAAGAGCGATAGCACAAGTGAGGGAAAAAGCATTTCGGAAGAAGTAGTATGGATTATCATTTTGGCAATAGAGTCTTTAGAATCTCCAAACGAGGGTCAACCTCGGCTAATGGATGATCACAATGATATAGGTTACGATTGATTCCGCAGACGGGACAAAGACCCTTGCAATCTGGCGAACATAGAGGTTGAATTGGGATTGCAAGCAGGAAATATTCTCGCAACAAGGGACCGAGATCTAAGATTCCAGTCTCGGGAATGGATAGTAATGGATCAGTTGCCTTACTGGAGGGGTAGACAAAGAGGGTCTCGATAGAGATCTGTAAAAGCTGGTTATAGGGCTGAATACAGCGTACGCAATCGAGTTGAGTTAAGGCTTGCATTTTGCCCTGCGCCAGCAGACCTTGGTGTGTGCGAGTTAGTTGTAGGGTGCCTTGGAAATCAGTTACGTCCAGGTCAGAACCAACCTGGACGCTAGGGAGGTCATAATCAAAGTTCCGACTATAGCCAACGCTTTGATGAATGAGAAAACCGACGTTAAGCCGCAAATGATGCCGATCGTTCAGGTTTACACCGCCGCATGGCAATTTATTTTCCCAAAAATCGCTTGGATTATAACATAAATTGAATCGAAGGTCAAGAATTGGATAGAATAATTGACATAAACATGTAAACTGTATGGAAATAATCCTATATATGGGATATATATAATAAGTACTGCCCATATCTATGGATTGGGTACTGTGCGAGTAGTCAAATGGCGGAGGTGAATTATGAGGCGTTTATTAATTGCGAGCAATAATCCGGGAAAGCTGATGGAGATACGGGCTCTGCTCCAGGGCTTAGAACTTGATCTAGTCGATCCAGACATGCTGGGCCTACGGCTGAGCATTGAGGAAAGTGGCAAGGATTATGTCGCGAATGCCCGAATGAAAGCATTTGCTTGGACAGCTGCCAGCGGAATTTGGTCGATTGCAGATGATAGTGGGCTGGAGGTGGATGCGCTGGATGGAGCGCCTGGCATTCATTCTGCCCGCTTTGCTGGGTTAAATCGATCAGATGCAGAACGACGCCAGTTCTTGCTTATGAAGCTCCACCCATATCCCAGACCTTGGACCGCCCGCTTTATTTGCGCTGTTGTGCTTGCGAATCCGGAAAAAATTACAGATGTGGCTATAGGGAAGTGCGAGGGTGAGATAATTCCGACGGAAAAAGGGGAAAATGGGTTTGGGTATGATCCTATCTTTTTAGTCCGGAGTATTGACCGGACGATGGCCGAACTGACGAATGAAGAGAAGAACCGCCTTAGTCATCGGGCCCGAGCGGTACAAGCGATTCTGCCGATCCTTCGAGAACGAATGAAGCTTGATCCGAGCCATAACCTTTTTTGATAAGCTCTTTCTCTTTTCAACAATTTCTATAGAAGGGCGCTCCTTTGGAGTGATTTATGGGAAAAAGCCAGAATACCCCGCAGCTTGCTGTGGGGATGAATGGCAAGCGGGGTTTGGAGGCTGCCGCCCCCATATTGGCTTTTTCCTTAGAAGATGCCCCGCAGCTTGCTGCGGGGTTCTTCACTTGTCCTAAATATATGACGCCTAACAATTATGCGATAGTGGAAAAGCGCCTGGCGCTAGCCGTTCAAGTTTGGATCTCAATAAATTATTAAGTAGATAAATGTGTTCTAATTATTGGCGACTGTGCCGATGGTGACGAAGCCGTTCGGCGCTTTCTTTAGTGGTGGGAACGAGGGCTGTGATTTTTGTCCCTTCCCCTTCGATAGAGCGCATCTGTAGAATGGCATTGATAAGTTCGGTTCGTTCGCGCATGTTTACTATTCCCAAACTCCCTCGCTGGCTATAGTTCTGATCGATAGTACCAATATTAAAACCTACGCCGTCATCTTCAACCTCAAGTGTAAAAAGATCATTAGCTGAATGAAGCCGTACCCAAATATGTTCTGCGCTAGCATGTTTGGCGGCGTTGTTTATGGCTTCTTCGGCAATGTAGAATAGCACGCCTTGTTTGTTCATATCGAGATTAATAACATTATCCGGATCGGCTTCGACAATGATATTTTGATTATTAGTTTCGCCCAATTTTTGGGCTAGCTGTTGAAGTGCGGCCACTAAGCCCCGCGATTCTAGAATGAAAGGGCGTAGAGTGAAAAGCAAGTTCCGAATTTCCTTGGTTGTTTGCCGGGCAATTTCTTCGATCTTAAAAAGCTCGCTCGCAGCTGCAGAAGAATCTCTCTCGAGTAGCCGGCGGGCAAAATTTGTCCGCATTGCTAGGGCGGCAATCGATTGGGTTGGGCCATCATGGAGATCGCGGGCAAGTTTGCGGCGGGCTTCTTCCTCGATATGCACGATGCGACCTTTTTCCAAATCTAAATCACGATACAGGCGCGCATTTTGTAATGCAATACTCACTTGCTGGCAGATGATCTCCATCAATTCGATACGATCTTCAGTGAAGAAATATTCCTGAGTATGAGCGATAACAAACACGCCAAAGGTCTCAAGCCCAGCGGACAACGGAATGGCCAAGGCTTGCTGGCAGAACTGTAGAGCAGCAAATCGTTGAAGCTCGGGGTCTTTAAAGGGTGCATTTGTCAAGCAGGGATATCCGCTATTAAGGGCTTCGGCCAGAAGCCCTTCTTTGCTCGGAAGTTTTAGCAGCCGGTCGGCATTGGTTAAACCACAATCAGCAGCCACTTCAAGTTTGCCACCTGCAAACATAAGCAACACACTAATGATTTGATCATCAATCTCTCCCTTGCCGATTAATGCATTAGTGCTTAGCTTAATAGCCATAACGAGAATTCGATTGTAATTCAGAGTTGCATTGAGTTTAATGGCAAGGTGCAGGATGTTGTCGGCTTGCTGATTGTCGATATGTTGTATCTTTGAAGATGGTTGAACAGCAATCGGCGTCTGGGAGATCGCTTGCCTGCGGATTTTGTAAGCTAAATATCCGAGGACTGCTGCCGCAAGCATTAGAGGGCCAAGATACATGCTCCAGAATATAAGCGACCAAAACCCTCCGCCATCAAGCAAAAAGATTAGCGATCCTGCACTGAGAAGGCCAGCGCCGGTTAGGATGAGCGCGCTTTTCACATTGTGGATTAAAGCCGCGCAGGTTGGACCTACAAGCAACGCGGACCAGAGCGGGCTGGTCAAGCCACCTGACAAGAAGATAACGGCCAGCCCGAGGCCGGTATCGATTGCTCCGAACACCCACACTGCCCAGGGGGAGGAACATTTCTGTTTGGACAATAGGCCTACTAGCATGGCAAAACTAGCCCAGCCGGCAAAGATCACTGTCATATTGCGAGTTAATTGCTGAGAATGGGCGCAATCCAATGTAAGCGCGAGGATCCAGAACCATCGGAAACCGATGCTGATCCAATTAATGGATATTAAAGGTGGATGATGCAAAGCGCGTTTCATTTTCCCCATTCTTAGCGCTGCAAAATGTTCCCTGTTAGAAGCTAAATTTCCTGACGCCAAGGGAATACTGGCCCATGGCTTCATGAATCTCATTGTCGATGAACCTATCATCTGGCAGATCAATTGCGGATGATAAGTGGATTATTCAAGGGCATCTGATATCTATTGGCGCAGTACCAGAACCATCTGTTCTGCTGCGCTCTACTTACGGTTTAGCCAACCTGGATCTGTAAGGAATTGCTTCGAAGCTTAATCCCCCAACCTAGCTATATCACTCGATGCGTTTCGAATATGGCCAAATAGTATTGGCGCAACGAACGATGTGAGCAATAATTAAATTCACCCGCAATTTGTACTATATCACGAGATTTGACTTAGAAGGAAATGTTTCGCCTGTAAAGGGGCCTAGATTCACCTGATCAAAGCGGCGATTCCATTGTCCATCCCGCGACACTTCAGATATAAGAGCTAGGTCGAGTATTGTCCTTTAGCCGGCTCTTCAGTTTCATGAATGTTCATTAATCGATGCGAAACGGCCAGCGGCGGATTTCAAGAAAGAATTTGCCGTCTCCGAAGAAAGAAAAAACCCGCCGGACTAAGTGTTTCTTCTTGCTTGGTTACAGCACTTGAGAAGTCAGTTCCCCGTTAAATTGAGGAGTGGGTATAATCGAGAAGTCTATGATACTGCCGGATTGTGGGAGACTCCTTCTCATTCCAGCTGACTAAATAATCTAAATCAGATTGGATGGTTATCAAGATGACCTTTGAGCTGGTGGGATAGGGGTTGTGTTCTTTTAGAATCGATGCCACAGCAGGCTGTTTAGAGTATGCTTTTACAGAGCAGAGTATTCCTATGCATGCAGCTGTCGTCGACAATGCATAGGGATTTGAATAATCAAGGATAGAGGATTGACTAGATGGCGATAAACGGACGGTTGAAGTCCTGGCTAGCGAGGGGCACTCCAATATTAGCTGACGGCGCGATGGGGACCATGCTGTATTCAAGAGCGGGCAGGTATGTGCCCTGCTTTGACGAGCTGAACCTTACTCAACCTGGGATCGTAGCTGAAATCCATCGCGAGTATATCGAGGCTGGCGCAGAGATCATTGAAACCAATACCTTCGGGGCCAATAGATATAAGCTTGCTGTGCAGAATCTTGAAGATGAGATGGCCGAGATTAACGACGCTGCAGTAGCCATCGCGCGAGGTGTAATCAAAGAAACTGGCCGGGATGTACTTCTGGCCGGAAGTGTAGGTCCGTTAGGAGTGCGGTTAATGCCCTTTGGAAGAGTGACGCCGAAACAGGCATATAGCGCCTACTGCGAGCAGATTGCGGCGTTGAACGATGCGGGGGTGGAATTGATCTGGATTGAAACCCAGAATGACCTATTTGAAGTTAGGGAATCGGTCCGGGCTGCTCGAGCAGTTAGCCAACTTCCAGTAATTGTAACCATGACATTCACTCGTGATGATCGCACTCTTCTTGGGGACTCTCCGGCTCAAGTTGCCTTAGATCTGGCCAAAGCTGGCGCGGATGTTATCGGGGCGAATTGTTCTGCAGGTCCGGCTCAATTGCTTCGCGTAATTCGCCAGATGCGAGAAGCGGTTCCAGATAGACCGCTGGCCGTTAAGCCAAATGGCGGCTGGCCTGAGCAGGTCGGCGGACGAATTATGTACCCGGCGACTACGGAATACTTTGGCGAATATGCTTTAGCTTTTCGAGAAGCAGGAGCAGCGATTATCGGTGGATGTTGCGGCACTACGCCGGATCACATAGCTGCTATGCGTCAGGCGCTTGAGAAACCCTTATCGGATCAAGGGTTGCCTCCTCCTATGGTGATTGCTGAAGGTCGAGTTGAGGCTGTTGCTTCGATTGATCAACCTACTCAGCTTAGCCGCAGATTAGCCGAAGGGAAGTTTGTAATTACTGTGGAAATGGATCCTCCCCGTGGCTTTTCCACTCATAAGTTAATTGCCGGGGCTCTCCTGTTAGCCGAATCTGGTGCAGACTTCATTGACGTTGCCGATAGCCCAATGGCTCGAATGCGAATGAGCCCCTGGGCAGCATGCCAGCTTATTCAGGAACGGGTTGGCATTGAAACGGTCCTTCATTTCCCTACCCGCGGTCGTAATCTGCTTCGTATCCAGGGCGATCTACTGGCGGCTCATGCGCTGGGTGTGCGCAATATTTTTGTCGTCATGGGTGACCCAACTGCTATCGGCGATTATCCGGATGCGCTCGATGACTATGATGTCGTCCCTTCCGGGCTGATTAAGTTGATCGAGCAGCGGTTTAATGCGGGAGTGGATTATGCAGGAGCGGATATCGGCGGAACCACATCATTTTTTGTAGGAGCTGCTCTCAATCTGAATGCTATCAATCGGGGACGTGAGCTGCGTGTAATGCGTAAAAAAGTAGAGGCCGGGGCAGATTTTTTCCTCACCCAGCCTATATACAATCGAGAAGTCGTGAAGTCGTTCCTGAGCGAATATCGAAATCGCTATGGTTTATTGGAGATTCCAGTCCTGATAGGTGCTATGCCGCTTTATGGGCGGCGGCATGTCGCCTATCTACACAACGAAGTGCCGGGAGTGAGAATCCCAACATCGATTCAGAAGCGGATCGCTGATGCAGGCTCAAATGCGCCTGCGGAAGGCGTGAAGATTGCGATCGAGGTACTGAAATCACTGAGGTCTGAAGTGCAGGGTGCTTATATCATGCCTCCCTTTGGGCGTTATGATTTAGCCGCCGAGATTATCGAAGCAATGCGCAACTAGACGCTGGCTGCCAGGGGAGTGATAGGTATAGGTTGGAAATAGAACTCCCAACCCATAATTACTACATCCTCTCTTGACTTAATGAATACCCCAGTTAGAATACGGGTAATTAAAAATTGGACAGAAAAAAATGCTGGCAGAATTTCAGAAGATGATCATGCATAGGCTGCTGCGGCCAATGGATTGGGGCCTGTTGGCTAAGGCTGGATAAGCATGATTTCTGCCAGCCGCAGCAGCTACTAGACTGCCAGCCTCGAGCTGGCGGTTTCTGTTAAGAAGACCCCGGCGCGCATGCTACAATAGAACGTTTCAGCAGGATTATTGGATATATCTCGCTTACCTGAGAGGATAGCTATGTCGGAACTAATTCATATTTCTGTTGCCTGGCCATATGCGAATGGCGATCTTCATGTAGGGCATCTTGCGGGAGCTTTGCTTCCGGCGGACATCTTCGCCCGGTACAATCGGCTTAAAGGAAACCGGGTGCTTATGGTCTCCGGGTCGGATGCTCATGGGACGCCGATCACAGTCGAGGCGGACAAACGCGGCATTTCTCCACGCGAGTTCTTTGAGCATTACCATCGTCGATCTTTGGAAGCACAGAAAAAAATCGGCATCAGCCATGATCTCTTCACGCATACAGATACCGAAAATCATATTCGGGTTGCACAGGATTTCTTTTTACTACTGCTTAAAGCCGATGCACTTTACCGAAAGATCCAGCGGCAGCTTTATTCGGAGACCGAAAAGAGATTCTTGCCAGATCGTTATGTTGAGGGAACTTGTCCATATTGCGGCTATACAGAGGCGCGTGGAGATCAATGCGATAACTGTGGGCGCTTGCTTGATGCTCTTGACTTAATCGATCCACACAGCAAGATTGACGGCAGCAAACCAATTGTGCACGAAACGGAGCATTTTTTCTTGGATCTACCAAAATTCAGCGATGCTCTATTGGAGTACATCGAGACGCATGCCGTTCACTGGCGACCAAATGTAGTTAATTTTACTCGGAACTATATTGAGGGGGGATTAAAAGGGCGCGCTTTCACGCGTGATATCAATTGGGGGGTCCCTGTTCCATTGAAAGGCTGGGAGGATAAGCATATTTACGTCTGGTTCGAAGCTGTAATGGGGTATATATCGGCTTCTATAGAATGGGCGCAACTTAACGGTCATCCAGAAGCGTGGAAAGACTGGTGGTATGACCCTGCTGCTAAGATCTATTGCTTCATTGGCAAGGACAATATTCCTTTCCATACGATCTTCTGGCAGGCAGAACTTATGGGTGTGAAGCGCATCTATGAGGATGATGAGAGCAAGCAGCTCAACCTGCCATTTAACGTACCGGCCAATGAATTCATGAATATTGAAGGCGCACAATTCAGCAAGAGCCGCAATTGGGCAATTTGGATGCCGGATATTCTTACTCGCTATGACCCGGATGCTATTCGCTATTATTTGACTGCTGCCATGCCTGAGGCGCGAGATAGTGAGTTTTCCTGGTCGGATTTTTTGAATCGCAATAACAATGAGTTGGTGGCCACCTGGGGAAACCTGGCCAATCGGGTGCTTTCCTTTGCTTATAAACATTGGGATGGTCGGGTGCCGGAGCCCGGGGAGTTGCGCCCTGAGGATCAAGAACTTCTAGCGAAAATAGAGGCCGGATTTGATCAAGTCGGCAAACTGTTTGAAAGTGTGAAGCTTAGAGCAGCGATGCGTGAAGCGATGAGGCTGGCTCAGGCCGTGAATGCGTATCTTGACCGGGCGCCATGGTTCAGCGTGATCAAACAGGACAAACTTTCAGCAGCCACCACCGTTTTCACTGCTTTGCGAGCGATTGACTCGTTAAAAGTGTTATTCTCGCCTTTCCTGCCTTTTAGCACCGAGCAGCTTCATATGACGCTGGGATATGATCGTCCCTTATACGGAGAGCAAAGGATCGAAACGGTCCAGGATGATGATCGTGCGCATGATGTGTTGGTATATGATTCTTCTAAAGCATCCGGGAAATGGAAACCCAGTGAATTAAAAGCAGGGCAGCTACTGCAAAAGCCAAAACCGCTCTATAAAAAGCTGGATGAATCACTCGTCGAGGAAGAGTGCGCTCTTCTAGGGAGCTAGAGCCGGATATTAGTTGGCCGGATACACGAAGTGATAGCCCGGAATAGTTAGGCAAGGAATTATTTGCATATAAAGGAAAGCGGATCGGTCTTAGGCCCACCAATGCCCAGCCCAGAGCTCCAATGAGTTATTTGGGCTAGTTACTGCGGCTGCGAGTAGTCTGATATACAGGAGTGAGACCTGATGACACGGCCGGTTTCATCCTGAAAAACGGCGTTCAAGAATTGGGTTGGAAAGCGGCGTCAGAATTGCTACTCTGGCGCCGTTCATCGTCGAAGATCAGCCCACAATCGCAAGGCAAACCTTCGGCGCAAGTTTCGCAGCAATAGATTTGGTTGTCGCGCACAACGGGAGCACCGATAATTTCTACTCCGCAACCATCGCAAAACAGAACACCATCGATCTCGGCCATAGCGCCTTCTCCTTTTTTTTTTTAGCAGGAACGGCTTTGCGGCTTTGTGGTAGGACTGTTGTTGAAATGAACGAGCTTTTGGGCTTTAGTGTCCCTCCATTGACATTTATGGGAAAAAGCCAGAATACCCCGCAGCTTGCTGTGGGGATGAATGGCAAACGGGGGTTTGCGGGCTGCCGCCATATATTGGCTTTTTCCTTGGAAGATGCCCCGCAGCTTGCTGCGGGGTTCTTCACTCGAGCTGATAATGGCCACTTATTTACGGCTCGTGCTCGTCGACGATAATCATGCGTGTAAATTGGTTTATAAATATGGCTCCTCGCTATTTCATGTGGGTAAGTTGTACTTAAGCTGTCCAGCGATGAGATAAGCCATGGTTATGAGATTACGGTTAGTTCGATA
>DAOVFE010000187.1 GCA_030673085.1 Anaerolineales bacterium
TTGCACTGGATCAGACTGCTTTTTATCCGGGCGGTGGCGGCCAGCCTTGCGATCATGGCCGGATACGTGTTGAGTCGAAAGATTTTCCGGTAAAGGATGTAAGAAGGAGCGAAGGCGAAGTGTGGCACCAGATTGAGGGGCCAGTACCAGAAATCGGGACAGAAGTATGGTGTGAGATAGATTGGACGAGGCGCTATACTTTAATGCGGACTCATACGGCTATGCATATTCTCTGCGGAGTTATCTGGCGTGATTATGAAGCCAGCGTAACCGGCGGGAATATGAAACCGCTCCATGGCCGAATGGACTTTGAGTTTGAACACATGAAGCGGGAGCTTGTGGCTGAAATCGAGGTTAAAATTAATAAAGAAGTTGCCGCTGCGCGAGATGTTCATATTAAAACTCTGCCTCGTGAGGAAGCGTTTAAAATACCGGATTTAATTCGAACAAAAATAAATCTATTACCAAAAGGCATCCAGCAAGTACGAATAGTTGAAATTGAAGGACTTGACCTTCAGGCGGATGGAGGGACTCATGTTGCCAATACGCGTGAAGTGGGGACCATTAAAATCGTTGATTATAAAAGCAAAGGAAAAATCAATAAGCGGTTAGTCGTTGCGCTTGAGCCATAGAGGTGATAAATGTTCAAATCTGCACCTAGAAAAGTCGATTTCGTCACTCAGGAACATAACATTCTGGACTTTTGGAAAGAGATACATGCATTTAAGAAGCTGCGCGCACTGCGAAGTAGTGGTCCACGTTGGTCATTTATTGATGGTCCGATTACGGCAAACAATCCCATGGGAGTCCATCATGGATGGGGTCGGACATACAAAGATCTTTTTCATCGTTTTAAGGCGATGCAGGGCTACCAAACTCGCTATCAAAACGGTTTTGACTGCCAAGGCTTATGGGTTGAGGTTAATGTCGAGCGCGATATTGGCTTGAAGAGCAAGCGGGATATCGAAAGTTATGGTCTGGCTGAATTTGTTATTTTATGCAAACAACGGGTATTGGATTATGCCGCAGTCCAGACCGAACAAAGCATCCGGCTTGGCTATTGGATGGATTGGAATGACCCTGACAGGCTTCGAATGCTGCGCGACAAGCTCGGAGAAGATCCACAGCAGGTGATCACCATTGAGGGTCCCAATGGTCAAATAACTGGCACAGTAGAATATTTAATTGGGCATCTAGGACTGCCCGAGATCGGCGGCTCTTATTTCACCTTCTCAGACGAAAATAACTATACGATCTGGTCGATGCTCAAGTCATGCTTCGAAAGGGGCTGGGTCTATAAAGGCACCGATGTTATGCCATGGTGTGCTCGTTGCGGAACCGGGCTCAGCCAGCATGAGATCGTAACCGAAGGTTACCGAGAGCTGACTCATGCCAGCATTGTCCTCCGCTTCCCACTCAAGGAACGTCCTGGAGAAAGCCTATTAGTTTGGACTACTACACCATGGACTTTGACCAGCAATGTGGCCGCGGCTGTAGGGCCAGACCTCGATTACGTCCGTGTTCGCCAGGGGAAAGAGGTTTTTTACCTTAGCAAGGGTACCCTCCACGTGTTGAAAGGCGAGTATAAGATCGAGGGTGAGTTGAAAGGGCGAGCACTGGAAGGATGGACCTATAATGGTCCGTTCGATGAATTGCCAGCTCAGATCGGGTGCGATGCGCCTGAATCTCACCGGGTAATACTATGGGATGAAGTAGGCGAAGAAGAGGGGACCGGAATCGTGCATATTGCTCCTGGATGCGGGGCTGAAGACTTCGTTCTGAGCAAGGAACTTGCCCTTCCCCAAATTGCGCCGCTAAATGAAGCCGGCTTTTTCATCGAAGGATTTGATTGGCTGACCGGTATGCAGGTGCACGACGTCGCCGAACCTATTTTTGAAAACCTGAAGGCAAAAGGACTGGCGTATCGCGTTGAGGATTATACTCACCGCTATCCGGTATGCTGGCGATGCGGTGACGAATTGGTCTTTAGACTGGTGGATGAGTGGTATATCTCAATGGGCGAACAGCTTGAGAAACCTTACCAAGAGGTGACTGAGGAAGAGAAGAAGCGTAACCTACGATATCAGATCATGGAAGTGGTGGGCAATGAAACCAAGTGGTTTCCTTCCTTTGGTCGTGATCGAGAGTTGGATTGGCTGCGAAATATGCATGATTGGATGATTTCCAAGAAGCGCTATTGGGGTTTGGCGCTGCCGATTTGGGAATGCCAGGAATGCGGCCATTTCGAAGTGATCGGAAGCAAAGAGGAGCTGCAAGGGCAAGCGGTGGAAGGCTGGGAGATCTTTAAGGGCCACTCGCCGCATAGGCCCTACATTGACGCTGTTAAGATTCGTTGTCCCAAGTGTGGCGCACTGATGAGCCGCATTCCGGAAGTTGGCAATCCGTGGCTGGATGCAGGGATAGTAGCCATGAGCACCATAGGATATCGGAAGAATCGGGCCTTATGGGAGAAGTGGTTTCCGGCTGACTTGATAACCGAAAGCTTTCCCGGCCAGTTCCGCAACTGGTTCTATAGCTTGCTATCGATGAGCACGATTCTCGAACGCCGGGCGCCTTTCCGAAATGTTTTTAGCTATGCTACCCTGCTGGCTGAAGATGGAAAGCCGATGCATAAATCATGGGGAAACTCAATCGAGTTCAATGAAGCCGCTGATAAAATGGGTGTGGATGTAATGCGGTGGCTTTACTGCAATCATAAGCCAGATAAGGATCTCTTGTTTGGTTATAATAGCGCCGATGAAGTTCGCCGCCAATTTTTAATACCTATTTGGAATGTCTATGGCTTCTTTGTAACCTATGCAAATATCGACGGTTGGAAACCAGATGCAAGCAAGCCGGCCAACTATGGCTTGCTTGACCGTTGGATTTTGGCTCGTTTGAATGAGCTGGTCGAGGAGGTTACCCAAAGGTTGGAGCAGTATGAGCCTCATGTGGCAACTGCTGAAGTTAGTGACTTTATAGACGATCTAAGCAATTGGTATCTCCGGCGCAGCCGGAGACGCTTCTGGGCTAAGACAGGCAGTAGCGCTGAAATAGATGCATCTAAGCATGCAGCTTATACAACCCTCTATGCGGTTTTAGTGAGCCTTGCCAAACTGCTGGCTCCATTTGTACCGTTTGTGACCGAAATGATATATCAGAATTTGGTTCGAACGGTTGATCCAGAAGCGGCGGAGAGTGTGCATCACTGCGATTGGCCCAAACCTAATAAGGAAGCAATGGACAAAGCGCTAACCACGGAGATGGCCTTAGTCCTGCATTTAGTCTCGCTTGGACATGCAGCTAGGAATAAGGCGGGGATCAAAGTTCGCCAACCGTTGGCTAAAGCGGCCTTTGCTGTTGGGACAGTTGAAGAGCGAGAAATTGTTGAGCGTTATGCAGAGCTAATCAGTAACGAATTGAATGTAAAGGAAGTCCGCTTGCTGGATACCGCGAGCGAAGTAGTTAACTACAAGCTCAATCCATTGCCAAAACAGCTCGGCCAGAAATATGGGCCAAAATTCCCAGTTCTGCGCAAGGCGATTCTAGATATGGCTCCTGATGAGGCGGCCGGCAATCTTTTAAACGGCAAGCCGCTGCGAGTGACTATAGATGAACAAGAAATTGAAGTTCAACCAGACGAGGTTCAGGTTCGAGTTGAGGCTAAAGCGGGATTCTCAGCTGTTCATAACAAGGGTTATTTGGCAGCGCTGGATACTGAACTCACTCCAGAATTGGAATTGGAGGGACTCGCACGCGAAGTTGTGCGTCGTGTGCAGGATCTTAGAAAGCAGGCAGATCTGCAAGTCGATGATCGGGTTAAAGTTGAATACGCTGCAAGCGACCGCCTTGGCAAGGCAATTGAGCTTAACCGAGATTATCTAATGGGCGAAACGCTGGCGATATCATTGGCTGCTTCTGATCAACCGCAAGGTCTGGCTTCGGAAGAGCATAATTTTAATGGTGAATGGCTAATCCTGGCGCTGGATTTGGCGTAAGCCGTTGCGAGGCTAAGGCTCTCGCGCAAATGAATTATTCAAAAACATGATTGTCTGCAAAAGAGCACAGTAGATAAGGAGCGGGAGTAAGGCCCTGCCCTGTATTTAATGCCTTATTACCCACTGCGGAAATGGAATACAAACGCTGGCTTTATGGGAAAAAGCCAGAATACCCGCAGCTTGCTGTGGGGATGAATGGAAAGCGTGGCCTTAGGGGCGGCAGTCCCCTTATTGGCTTTTTCCTTAGAAGAAGGGGCTGTCTGAAAAGTCGAAAATCGCGATTATCATCCCCACTAATGAGCCAGAATCTGTTAAACACACGCATAACCCGCGCCCACTTCGCGACAAATTTGCTCAGTGCAATTGGGCCAGCTCCCCACCACCCTGGCTTTTGGGACAGTCCCTTCTTCACTGCATAGCCGGAGCCATTTGAGGGAATATTAAGGATGGTTCTTCAATTGCTAGTGGATTACAAAGAAAATGACAAAATCCTCAGAATTCTTATCCCAGCTACAAGCAACGGGGCGTTACGGAATTATGCTCCTAAAGGTACGGATTTTGTTTATTACTCGCTCAGGTCTTCCCGTCATTCTGGCCCTTAGGTACAGTCCATTCATCCCCTCGGCAAGTTGAGGGGCATTTTTATTCAGCGAGTAAAATGTGAATGATCTTGAATGGTTATTTATAATTGCCAA
>DAOVFE010000376.1 GCA_030673085.1 Anaerolineales bacterium
GCCAAACGAGGAGGAAGCCAAGGCCGTGATCCAACCCCATGGGTGGGAGATTTGGGATATTGCGCAAGCTTTCAGTGACATGGGCTGTCGCTTCATCGTGATAAAGTGCGGTTCACGCGGCCAATATGCATGGGATTCTGATTCTCATTCGCGCTTTCTAATACCCGCCTACCCTGCTCGAGTCATGGATGTCTATGGCGCCGGGGATGCTTATTGCGGAGGTTTTTTGGTTGGATTGGATCAAACCGGGGATATCGTCGAAGCAGCCCTGCGGGGAAGTGTTTCCGCATCTATCGTTATTGAAGGAACCGGAGCCTACTACGCGCTAGATGCATTGCCCGAATTGGCTGAGGCCCGGCTTGAGTCTCTCCGGCCTGCAGTAAAAAGAGTCTAATCAATAGATCCAATGAGTCCATTGAAAAAAGCAGCCAGCGCTAAGAAAAAGAGCGTATATCTGGGTTGCGCTCAAAAGGCAAAGAAGCCCTATACGGCGTGCGCTGTGCGCTGTATAGGGCTTCTGGTTGTATGGGCTTCGTTCGCGAAGGCGATAGGCTTCACCCTAACTTAGCCTGAAGGGGTACTGCTGCGTGTCGGGCTAGGGGTCATGGAAGGAGTCATGCTAGGTGTGATTGTTGGAGTCGACGTAGATGTCGGCGCCGGCGGCAATCCAACAACCTTAAAGCGGGTTGATACCTTCCAGACTTCACCCATAAACATCCTGATCTCATATTCACCCGGCATCCACTTCTCGGGCGTGCACTCGGTGTAGCCATATCCTCCTGTTCCACCATCCCACGGCTTCGTCTCTAAACAGACAATTTCATCTTCTCCCATATACCATATGGCGGTCCAACGAGCGCCATCCGAAAAGTGATCGTAGCTGAATGCTCCATAAAGGGTATTGATTGGATTATTAAAAGTATCGGCGGGGCGAATGGCGTTGTTGATTGCATCGATCCTGGTTGCAACTTCTATTGGACTGAAAGCCGCCTTTGGATTGGGAGTCACGGTTTCTTGAAACAGCACCGTTATTCCTTCGGGTAACATTGGCGTAGCTGTAATTGTCGGGGTTGGAGTAATCGTCGGCGTGGATGTAATCGTGGGAGTTGGAGAAATTGTTGGCGTCATAGTTATAGTCGGAGTCAGAGTGATCGTTGGCGTTGGGGTCACCGAAGGTGTGGGAGGAATCACCAGGTAGGCCACTTCCCGGCCCTTAAGCCGCACCGTCAGGCCAATCAAGCCGAGGACGATACCAACTAATATAAGCCGCCAGCCATGAGTCACCCTCACATGCCTTAATAAATAGTACTGCAGCCGTCCGGCAGATTTGATCTGTCGCCACCCAAGCCAGAAGGCAATCACGAATCCCAGGAATAATAGGAAAATTACAATCTGAAGCCCTTGATCGATCGTTAGCCTCAACCCCGCCTCCTATTCGCGCATCCTGATATCCAAATCGCAAAATCTGTATTCCGGAGCCAAGTTTCCAAGCCCCTTCTTTGGACCCAACCATCAGTAAAGCCAAATATCCGGAATCCAAGACGATATTTAGCGACCATTTCCGCCTTCAGCCCAGCATACTTGCAGCTCGGCCTCTTGATTCACATCGATGGCAAAAGCATAAATCTCTTCTGCCACTGTATCATAATTTATTAGTTTGCCATCCAATTTTGCCCATAAAAGCTCAAATGGTAAAGCCAACCACACTCGTCCACTGGCTCGGCGCTCCGGCTTGATTTTAACGCAAAGCCGGTCATTTGCGATATCCCATTTAGAAACCACCAAGCCCTGAGAAATATGAAACGTATCCCCTATCCACTGCGGTCGATCCCGGATTGGCCGTAATGCGAATAGACATACGCCATGCGCCGGGATGCTTACCGCTAGAGGGCTTCTCGATTCGATTCTATGATAGCGCTGGTTCCAAAAATCAAAAGCATGATATGCCATTCCAGGTTCAAATCCCAGGTCATTCAAGTCAAACTCATGCTCATGTTCAGCTCGCTCCCAATTTAGTAAAGCGACCAAGTGCCATTTCCCAATCTCGCCATCCAGAGCCAAAATCAGTTGTTTGGGATAGGTCCGCTCAAACCAGTCCAAGGCGCGGGCGGACCCTGGCAGCAGTGGCAACAAGCGGGAAAGCCATTCGATCCGTTCGCCGGATAATTCGGGTAAGTGATCAGATATAAAGCGCGACCCGCCTGACAAAGCACTCACCGTCGCTATAGTTTGAACTTCAATTTTAGATAGACGGGAATTATGCTCCCGAAGCAAAAGACAATCCGGATCATTAACCCACCATCGCCGGTGCAGAGGCATGCGG
>DAOVFE010000120.1 GCA_030673085.1 Anaerolineales bacterium
AATTAAAAATATACAGCACTCTTTTGGAGGCAAGTGAAGAACCCCGCAGCAAGCTGCGGGGCATCTTCTAAGGAAAAAGCCAATATGGGGGCGGCAGCCCCCAAACCCCCACTTGCCATTCATCCCCACAGCAAGCTATGGGGTATTCTGGCTTTTTCCCATAAATTTTTTTTAACATTTTCTAGCTACTCTTCTTGGAATCAAGCTATCAAGCCATGACAACTACACTGTGCTGTGCTAAGATAGCCGCGATCAACCTAAAGGGAGATAGCATGGAACCAAAAATCATACTTGGAGTCATCGGCGGATCAGGCCTGTATCAAATGGAAGGACTCACCGCCACCGAGGAACAGATCGTTGATACGCCATTTGGTAAACCCAGTTCTCCAATCATAACCGGCAAACTAGACGGAAAACCAATCGCCTTTCTCGCACGTCATGGCATCGGGCACTGGATATCTCCATCAGAAATAAACTATCGTGCAAACATCTTCGCTCTAAAAATGCTAGGCGTCCAACGGATTGTATCAATAAGCGCTTGTGGTTCGCTGCGTAGAGATTACGTCCCGGGCGAAATCGTGATTCCAGATCAAGTCTTCGACTACACACATAAAAGATCTCGCTCATTCTTCGGAGATGGCGTAGTCGCCCACATCAGTGTAGCCGATCCATTTTGCCCTGACCTTTCAAATCAGGTTGTCAATAGCGTAGCTGCAGTCGGCGGCGTTGTTCACCGCGGTGGCGCATACATTACCATCGAGGGACCAAGGTTTTCAACCCGAATCGAATCTAATACTTACCGCGCCTGGGGAATATCGATTATTGGCATGACCACTGCTCCAGAAGCATTCCTTGCTCGTGAAGCGGAAATATGCTATTCCGTCATGGCCCACGTGACAGATTATGACGTTTGGCATGTTTCCGAAGAGCCGGTTTCAGTTGAGATGGTAATAAAGACTCTACAAGCCAATACACAGCTCGCTCATGCATCCATCGCCTATTTGGTCTCGCACCTTACCCCTGAACGTAAATGCTCTTGTGGTGACGCTCTGGCTAATGCAATTATCACCCAACCCAACGCGATTCCTGAAGAAACACGAAGGAGACTAGGACCTCTTGTTGATCGATACCTACCTTGATCAGCAGATTGAGATCGATAAACGTGAGTCCCAGCTTCTATACCTTGCGTTTGTATTCCTTTTAATTAGCGCAGTATGTCTAGCTCTGGCTCACGCGGCTCATTCTTCAGAATGGGATTCGATTTCGATCCGCTTTAGTCATTTTGTTATTCTTCCGGTCTGGGCCGTAGGTGCATGGCTTATCCGCCGTGTGCTCCAGGAAACTCATCCGGCGCGGGATCCTTTCATTCTACCCATCATTTTATGTTTGACCGGATGGGGACTGCTGGCGATTTGGCGTCTTTCGCCGGCTTTCGGCGCTCGACAAACGGCCTGGTTCTTAGTAGCAATTGTCGGAATGATTATCATCCTCCGCTTGCCAAGCAATTTGCGCTGGCTGCAAAGATACCGTTATCTATGGCTGGCCGGTGGATTGTTGCTCTCCGGATTGACGCTTTTTCTAGGAACGAACCCTTCTGGAGGCGAACCTCGCCTTTGGCTTGAATTCTCCGGATTCTATTTCCAGCCCTCCGAACCCTTGCGCCTCCTTCTAATTGTCTTCCTCTCAGCATTCTTTGCTGAACGTATGACCCGTGATTGGTCTCAAGATTCGAGATTCTTGCCTGCCATTGCGCCGCTTCTAGTCATCTGGGGCCTTTCGATTGCCCTGCTTCTTGCCCAACGAGATTTGGGCACGGCCATGTTGTTCCTTGGCTTGCTAACCATTCTGCTTTATATCGCCTCCGAACAGTGGCAAATTTTGCCATTGGCGGCGAGCTTCGCTGTGCTGGCGGCCCTTCTCGGATTTATTTTCTTCGATGTTGTCCACATCCGAGTTGAAGCCTGGCTCGACCCTTGGGCTGACCCTATCGCAGGCTCTTATCAAATTGTTCAATCAATAATCGGCATAGCTTCAGGAGGAATTATTGGAAGCGGTCCCGGAATGGGATCGCCGGGCTTTATACCGGCAGCGCATACGGACTTCATTTTCCCAGCCATCACTGAAGAATGGGGGTTGGCCGGAGCGCTGGCTATGATCGGATTGTATGCAATTCTTGTCAGCCGGGGCTTGAAAATCGCCGCCTCTCAGCGCGACCCCTTCGTGAGGATATTGGCCGCCGGCCTTTCCACCGCCATCGGACTTCAATCTATCTTGATTATGGGAGGCACTATTCGCTTGCTTCCGCTCACAGGTGTAACTTTGCCTTTTGTCTCTTATGGCGGCTCATCTTTATTCACTAGCTTTCTGGCTATAGGGCTCTTGCTCTCAATCTCTGATAAAAAATCCGCTCCCCGCCAATTTAAACGCCCACTTCGAATAGTTCAGATGGGATTCGCCATACTCTGGTGCGTGATGGGGTTGATCCTTGCCTGGTGGAGCATTATCCAAGCCCCGACTCTCACAGCACGCACAGATAATCCCCGCCGCTCTATCGCCAGCCGATACTCCCCGCGGGGCAGGATTCTTGACCGCAACGGAAACATTCTCGCTCAGACGATCGGGCAAGAGGGTTCTTATCAGCGTGATTATCCCTGCCCAGAGGCCTCAGATATTCTAGGCTACGATACTGCCGGCTTAGGGCAGGCTGGCATCGAACGCTCAATGGATACTTTCTTACGCGGAGACCGCGGATATCCTGCTTCAACAGTATGGTGGTCTTATCTTCTTCAAGGAATGCCGCCAGATGGATTGGATATCCGCTTGACCCTGGATCGAAATCTACACTCTTATGCGCACGAGTTATTAGTAGCAGAAAAAGGCGCCAACGTCTTACTCAATCCCCAAACTGGCGAAATCCTCGCCTTGGCTTCATCGCCAACATTCAATGCCACTAAACTGAAAGATAACTGGATAGAGTTAATCAATCGCAAGGATGCGCCCTTGATGAACCGCGCAATCCAGAGCCGTTACCAGCCGGGCACAGCGCTCGGCCCATTTCTCTTGGCATGGGCCGGTGAAACCCAAGGCATGCTGCCGGACGACACAGTCTCCAACTTTGCCGCACCTGTCTCCATCGACGGCATTCCATTCGTCTGTGCCACACCTTTGTCGCAAGGATCAATCCACGATTGGAGATCAGCCCTGCAGCACGGTTGTCCCAGCCTGCTCGCCAACCTTGCTTCAGAACTTGGCGCTGAGGACCTGCGTGATGCGCTTGCAGCATTTGACTTTGATCAGCAAATCGACATCCGCCTACAGACCGCTCCTTCAGTGCAAATAGATCTTGCTCCCACAAGAAATGAACTTATACGCCAATCTATTGGGCAGGCAAGCCTTACCATCAGCCCCTTACAGCTTGCACGTGCGCTCGCAGCGCTTGCCGGAGATGGAACAATGCCCGCGCTCCGATTGGTCGATGCAGTCATGCTGCCTAATGGAATATGGCATCCGATGTCCGCTATTGGGAAAAGCACCGATGTGCTTTCCGAATCCTTCACTCAAGATCTACGAAGGCAGTTCAAACCAAACAATCAAGAGATCACGGGTTTCCAAGCTAAGGCATTTGTCGGCCAAGACCGCAAGCAATTGTCATGGTATCTCGGTTATCAATTACACCCAGAACCACGCGTAGTCATTGTAGCCCTGGAAGAAAACACTCCTCAAAGAGCGGAACAGATCGCACAACAGATTCTGATGAATTCACCAGTTGAAATCCTCCCTTGACCATGCTCTATTTCAAAGCTAAAATCCCTGTGTACCTGGTGGATTCTGTGCTGTGCACCCCGCCGGCGGGTTGATATTTTAATAATGCCCGATCGGCGGCTTGTATGTTGGAGCATCAAAAGAAAATGTTTGAGGTATTAACAGACCGCTTGCAGAGCATATTCAAAGGATTAGGCCGGCGCGGCAAACTCAGCGAGGCCGATGTCGATACCGCTTTGCACGAGATTCGTCTTGCCTTGCTTGAGGCAGATGTAAATTATCAAGTGGTTAAATCAATTCTCGCTGATGTACGTGTGCGCGCTACCGGGCGAGATGTCTCACGGGCTCTTAATCCATCCCAGCAGATCATTCGAATCTTGAACGAAGAGCTGATTCATGCACTAGGTGAACCGGAGAAGCTCAAACTAACCGGCGAAACACCAAGAGTTATCATGCTCGTTGGCCTGCAAGGCTCTGGCAAGACCACTACAGCCGCGAAGCTGGCAAACTGGCTGCGACATCGCGGCGAGCGCATTTGGCTAGTTGCCGCTGATCCCTACCGGCCAGCCGCCGCCGAGCAACTAACTATTCTTGGTCAGGGAATCGATATCCCGGTTTTCGCCGACTCGTCATTAAAACCTCCCGAGCTATGTTTAGCCGGCATGAAGACTGCCGCTAAATCCGGGGGAAGTGTCGTAATATTGGATACTGCCGGGCGTTCGCAACTTGATCAGCCTATGATGGATGAATTGAGCGCCATCCAAGAATACGTTCAGCCCTGCGAGGTGCTCCTTGTAGCCGATGCAATGACCGGTCAGGAGGCTGTCAACATCGCTCAGGGTTTTCAGGAACATCTTGGGTTGACCGGTTTGATCCTGACTAAGATGGACGGCGACGCCCGAGGCGGTGCTGCAATTTCGATGCGCTCGGTTACCGGCGTGCCAATTAAATTCATCGGCACCGGCGAGGCAAACGATGCGCTAGAGACATTTGAACCAGACCGGCTGGCATCCCGGATACTAGGGATGGGCGACGTTTTGACACTGATTGAAAAGGCCGAAGCATCCTTTGATCAAGAAACAGCCCAGAAACAGGCTGAGCGTATAGCGCATGGCGAATTTACACTGGAAGATCTCGGCAAGCAATTGGCGCAAGTCCGCCGGATGGGTCCCCTTGGAAAAGTGTTTGAAATGCTTCCGGGCGGCATGGCCAGAACAGCCAAGGAGATCGATGGCGATCTAGCCGAAAGACAGCTCATCCACACTCAAGCCATAATTCAATCCATGACTCACTACGAGCGCCAATACCCAAAAGTACTCAACGCCAGCCGAAAAAAACGAATCGCCGCCGGCTCCGGCACAACTGTTCAGGAAATCAACCAGCTTCTGCGGCAACATCGACAGATGAGGAAGCTTTATAAGCAAATTAGTAAGCGAGGACTGGGCACAATAATGCCTCGTCTTCGATAATCCGAGCCCGCCCCTTAGACTCTGTGGTAAAGTGCAATTCCATCCGGCACCTCCTCAGCCCGCAGCGCTTATGGTCGAGCAAATAATCTAATAAAAAGAGAGAGAGATTACAATCATGGTACGGATACGTTTGCGCCGGGTTGGCGCCCGGCACCAGCCGAGCTATCGTATTGTCGTTGCAGATAAGAAGTGTCCGCGAGATGGACGTTTTCTTGAAGTCATCGGGAACTACAATCCGAGAACTGAACCTGCAACGGTAAAAGTAGATGAGGCTCGATTGTTCCATTGGCTAAGCCATGGTGCTCAGCCATCGAACGCAGTGATAAAGATTCTAAGATCGTTGGGCACATGGGAGCGTTGGCAACGCTTCAAGGAAGGCGAGGATCTTGAAAAGCTATTGGCTGAAGCCAAAGCCTCTCTACTTGAAATTGATTCTCGCACCCGTCGAGATGACCTGATAGCTCAGAAGACCCCCAAGAAGTCTAAAGTTGCAGAGACGCCAGAGGCCGAAGCTGAACTAGAGGTAAAGGCTGAACCAAAGCCTGAGCCAGAAGCCAAGCCTGAGGTCGAACCAGAGGCAAAGGCTGAACCAAAGCCTGAGCCAGAAGCCGAGCCTGAGGCAGAAGCCAAGCCTGAGCCAGAAGCCGAGCCTAAGGAAGAAGCTAAGCCTGAGCCAGAAGCCAAGCCTGAGCCAGAAGCCAAGCCTGAGCCAGAAGCCAAGCCTGAGCCAGAAGCCAAGCCTGATGCAGAAGCCAAGCCTGAGCCAGA
>DAOVFE010000048.1 GCA_030673085.1 Anaerolineales bacterium
AGCAAGTTGTCGGGTTCATATCCTTTATCTGGCTGACTAAACGCTATCCTTTACCTTACAGAGAGCTTACAAATTATAATAATTTCCGTTATAGATAAGAGTACCTATTGAATCCTTTCTCGGGAACATCTATACTTGAAATAACGATAGACGATCATTTGCTCGTCTAGGAGCTCTTATGTTTTATTATTCAACCCGTGGACAAGGTCTTGTTGAGTACGCCTTCATTATCTTACTGGTTGCAATAGCAGTGATCGCTTTTGTCACGTTCTTTGGTACTTCTGTCGGAAACCTATATAGCACAATTGTGACAAGTTTCTAGTTATTGCATTCAGGCGATTATCATGAGAAAAGGCTAACATTCCCTGTAACTTTGGTTGCTTGCACTTGTTTAATGTCGCTTGTTGAGGACTGAGCGCAGCAAAGCTCGACTGAATAGGGAATGAGTGTTACGGGTGTAAGTTTTCAAGGGAGTTACTTCCTTAGATAAGCCGTATAGGAGCGCAATCAGAAGCCCCGTAAACTGTTATGGGGCTTTTACTTTTCTCAAGATGCATATAAATGCGGTGTCGCCGTTTCGCTTTAAGGGAAAAAGGAAGAATATCCCCCGGCGCGCATCGCGTGCTGTCAAGTGTTGCGGCGCCTCTTAACCAGTAATAGGTCTGGAACATAATAGGCCGGAGTATTGGAAAGAGAGATCATTTGCCAGGGAAGCTGCTGATAGGCAAGTTCTCTTAATGAAGCATCTCGCCGTAGGGTTGATATAGTCAGTTTTCAGGATGGTGTTCTTCTTCGGAAGGAAGTCTCGTTTTCAAACGGCGGGCAACTTCTCGCCGTGGCAGCAAGATATATCTTCCACACCCCAGACACTTCAAACCTATGTCGGCGCCCAGGCGAGTTACTATCCAATCGGTGCATCCACAGGGGTGTGGTTTACGCAGCCGTAAAATTTCACCTTTCTTCAGGTCAACCAACATGAAGCATATCCTGATAGTCAGTTTTACAAAGGATTATATCATCTGGGCGAATGGTATAATCTGGCTAATATGTTTGGTCTTACGATCCCGTCGATTGTCAGCCGAGTTATTACGTTGGTTATCGCGTTTACGGTTCATGAATTTTCCCATGCATGGGTTGCAGACCGGCTTGGTGATGATATGCCGCGGTTGCAGGGGCGGCTGACATTAAACCCGCTTGCTCATCTCGATCCAATTGGCTCACTGCTTTTAGTGCTTACCGGCTTTGGATGGGCAAAACCGGTGCAGGTAAATCCCTATGTGCTCCGTCGTCGGAATCCGGCAGGCATGATGCTGGTTTCCGTTGCCGGGCCGCTTTCCAATCTGCTTCTGGCCATAATAGCTGCTATTCCGTTTCAAATCATTCCTATGGAGATTATGGCTAGTGACAGCTCGTTGTTTCCATTGGTTATATATTTCTTGCAGCAATTCATTATCATTAATTTAATCTTGTTATTTTTCAATATTATTCCTATCGCACCGCTGGATGGCGAGAAGATTCTGGAGTACTTTTTGCCGCCAAGCGGCCAGGAAGTGCTTCATAGCATCGCCCCGTATGGGGGAATCATTTTAATGTTTCTTATTTTCATTGGACCACGTATCGGATTACCTCTTCTGGATTGGCTGGTCTTATGGCCAGTTCAGAGGCTTTTCACATTTCTGATTTATTGATGACCGTTGCCTACCGGATAGCCCAATTCATACGCAATCTGACGGCCAGGATTACTTTCGAGGATTTGGAAGAAGCCGACAGCTACATGCCCTCAGAAATGCATCCGCTTTTCCGTCGCATGAGCATATCGGAACAAGCTCATAGCCTTCGGGTAATGCGTGCTCTTATCTCAGAAGGCTGCACTGACTCAGATGTTCTGGCGGCCGGGCTGCTGCATGATGTTGGGAAAATCCGGCATCCATTAAACATATTCGAGCGGATAGTGGCGGTTTTAGTGCGCCGGGTTTTCCCAAAGATTACAGAACGAGAATGGGACGAACCGGTAAAAGGGTGGCAGCGCCCCTTCTTTGTTGCGGATTGCCACCCGAAATGGGGTGCTGAACTCGTCGCCGATGCCGGCGGTTCTAAAAGGCTTGTTGAACTGATCCGAAGACATCAAGAAGCAGTACCGTCCTTGCCTAAAACGGAGCTTGAGCGCCAGCTTGCAGCTCTAAAGGCAGCGGATGAAAAAAATTGAGGTGATCTTATGACCGCGGAAGTACTCATAATAGGATTGAATGAAATTGGCGCCTCGATTGGCAGCGCTTTAAGCGAACGAGTGCAGGATATTGTAGTCGTTGGCTTCGATCAGAAACCTAGCTTGGCTCGGATAGCAAAAAAGGCGGGAGCAATCAACCGCCGGGCGGCGAATCCAGAAAAAGCTGCCCGTTCGGCTGACGTAATTTTCCTCTCTGTGCCTTCTAGCGAGGTTCAAAGCTATTTGGAGTTTGTCGGACCAGCTATGAAATCCGGCGCAGTCCTGTTAGATACATCTTTCCTCAAATGTGCAGCGTTGAAATGGGTTGCCGAGCAATTTTCTGAAGATCGCTATTACATTGGCGCCATACCTGTCGTAAGTTCATCGTTTATGCACGCCGAACAGTCCGAACCAGGCGTAGCCAATGCGGAATTGCTTCAAGGCGGGGTGCTTGCTTTGGTTATTCCTCCGGAAACCCCAGAAGATATTATCGATCTTGCTGTGGGCATAGCGGAACTGCTGGGAACAGATCCGGTTTTTATCGATGCCGACGAGATCGATGGAATGATGGCGGCTGTGGAAGGCTTACCGGCATTGCTGAGTCTTGCTTTAATGCATGCATCGGCAGGTTCACCAGGGTGGCATGAAATCCAGCTTGTAGCGGGACGGCCATTTGCTGCCATCACGCGCGTTGGAACGCTATTTGATCCCAAAGATCTCGGATTAGCTTTAGCCATAAACCGGGAGAACATGCTTAACCGGCTGGATTTAATGATGGAGGAACTGAAAAGTGTCCGACAATTGATCGAAAGCGAAGATCAAGAGGCGCTGATAGAGTTCTTCAAGGAATCGAATAAATATTACCAGCATTGGCTGAAAAAACATGGGCAAACGGATTGGACAGCTGGTGAAGAGGTCCGGCCTGAAGTCCCGCACCCCAGCATGTTTGAGCGGCTATTGGGGATAAATATGAGCCGTGGGCGTAAGGATCGGATTAACCATTGAGTGAAAATTAATAAAAAGGATTCGGTTTGACGCCGCCAGGATCGAATTTAGATCATCTAAACCACCGACAGTTTCTTTAGAAGGGACATAAATAAACAGCTAGGAAATGGATGCAAGCTATCCAAAATGAAAAGCCTGGCCGTAAAATACGAGCCATAAGCCCGGCTCCAAGTTCATATCTGCCAGCTCATGGGAAGAAGCCAGAATACTGCACAGCATGCAGCGAAGTCTAGCGGCTTCTCGAATGCAGCCTGGCAACTTCTCGAACAAAGCCCGTAAAACCCGTGAAGCCCGCGCAGCTAGAATCTCATAGCAAGCGACAGTATTCATCGCGCATTGTGTAGAGTTTCTTCGCTTATAAACCCTCCCGTCGGCAATTGAAGAAGTGGCTGTCTGAAAAGTAGAAAATCGCGATTCTCATCCACACTAATGAGCCAGATTCTGTTAATAACAAGAATAAACTCTCCACTTCGCGACAAATTTACTCAGTGCAATTGGACCATCTCCCCACCGACCTGCCTTTTGGGACAGCCACTTCTTCTAAGGAAAAAGCCATAATGGGGGCGGTATCCCCCAAACCCCCACTTTCCACTCATCCCCACAGCAAACTGTTGGGTTTCCTGGCTTTTTCCCATGATTTCTCTTTTTCAACACTCTCAGAACTTGGTTTGACTTTAGCCAGGGCGTATAATTAATCTGGGTCTTTAATAGTTCATTCTAAATTGCGTATACCGGCTAGTAGGCAGTATGATTTAATGCCATTAAACGTAAACGACTTCGATATTGGAGGATTTTTACAAATGAAGGCAGAATTTATAGAAGTTGTCTTTATCAATGGTGAAGAGATTTTGGGCTCTCATAAGCGCGTCGATCTTCCTTTTCGAAGAGTAAGCGCTCGGGCGTTAATAATTAGGAAGAACGATGGAGCTATCCTTGGCACACTTCATCGTGAAGGTGGAAGATTTGCTTTGCCGGGCGGATCGATTGAGGATGGGGAAAGCTCTATTGATGCTATAGAGCGCGAATTGAAAGAAGAAAATATTACATTAGTTGGTAGTGATAATGAATGGCCAAATCGAATAGCCGTAGACTATTTCGATGGATATAAGGAGCTATCGATATGGAATGTTTTCCTTGTCGATGAGGCTGATGTTGAGCAATGTGATGAAAACATAGAAACTAAGTGGATCAAACAAGATGAGGATGTTTGGTATCCGTTCATGCATGAGAGAATCATCTTGATAATAAAAAGGCTCGTTCCTAAAACTGCCAGGATTGGAATCGAGCTTCGTTGAACTCTGATACTCGAAATTTTTTCTTAATGCTGGGCTAAAATATTAGATACATCAGGCGTTGGGCTAATCCGGAATGTAAAATTTGTATGCCTGTATCAGTCACCCTAATGACCGCCACATACTTTCAGATTCAATAGACGAGGAGAGCAATGGCTAAAGAAAATAAATTGCAATGGATTGATGAAGAGATAAAGAATCTCCACGAGACGGGTCTCTATAACCAAATCCGAATATTGTCTTCACCTCAGGGGGCATGGCTGATCGTCGATGGCAAAAAGGTGCTTAATTTTTGCTCAAATAATTATCTTGGTTTGGCCAACCACCCCCGCGTCGTGCAGTCTGCTAAGGAAGCAATTGACCGCTATGGAGTTGGTCCAGCGGCCGTGCGCAGCATTGCTGGCACGATGGACATCCATGTGGAGCTTGAACGCCGTCTGGCGGAATTTAAAGGTGTGGAAGATGCAATTACCTTCCAGTCGGGCTTCAGTGCAAATCTAGGCACGATCCCGGCGCTGGTTGGCAAAGAGGATGTGATTTTTTCTGATGAACTGAATCATGCCAGCATTATCGATGGTTGCCGATTATCGCGCGCAAAGATCATCCGTTTTGCGCACTGCGACGCTGAAGATCTGGGGCGCCAGATCGATGCTCATAAGGACGATGGTTATCGGCGGGCTCTAATCGTGAGCGATGGTGTGTTCAGTATGGATGGTGATATTGCCCCCTTGGATAAGCTCTATGAAGTGGCAAAGAAAAATAATTATATGCTGATGATCGACGATGCTCACGGCGAAGGTGTGCTCGGAAGAGGCGGACGCGGGATTGTCGATCAATACGGGCTGCACGGCAAGGTTGATATTGAGCTGGGCACGCTTTCGAAAGCCTTTGGCGTGGTTGGAGGAATGGTTACCGGTCGAAAATCCATCACCGAATGGCTGCGACAGCGTGGCCGGCCGTTTCTCTTTTCCTCAGCGATGACCGTGCCAGATGTGGCCGCGTGTCTGGCTGGGATAGACATCTTGAGCGAATCGACCGAACTTGTAGACCAGCTCTGGGAGAATGCTAATTACTTTAAAGCCGAGATGCGAGAACTCGGATTTGATACCGGCCAAAGCAAGACGCCAATCACTCCAGTGATGCTGGGCGATGCTTCGCTAGCTCAGAAATTTAGTCGTCGCCTGTATGAGGAAGGGGTATTCGGGATGTCCATCGGCTATCCCACAGTGCCGAGAGGCAAAGCCCGGATCCGAGTTATGATTTCTGCAACGCATAGTCGCGATGACCTTGATTATGGGCTCCAGGCCTTTAAAAAAGTCGGCAAAGAGCTTGGCGTTCTTTAATAGATAACCCGGCCAATAGATAAGGAAACCATTGTTATGCCCGCGCTTTAGCGCGGGCATACTATTGGTCCGAAATTAGTCTGAGATTAAAACTAGCGAAGTTGGGCTGTGACATGTAAAATTTGCGACTAATCGAAATTCAATTAGAGTAGCAGGCGGTAATAAGTCAGATTGACGGCTTGGCTACATTTCTTAGGGTGAGAAACTGGCGATTATGAGATTTTTCTAAATCACGGAAGGCAACTGCTTAGCAACTCACTTGACCCAGATTGATTTTGCAGTCAGAATGGAAGCGCATCATTTTCTCGTTCACGTAAAGATTGACTCACTGGATATCTACTATTGGATGTATGAGTTGAGAGAAAGGATATTGAGACAAGCACATGAAGATTTCGGTATTGAACAATCGCCACGTACTCATTGGAGTCACCGGTTCTATCGCAGCCTACAAAGCCGCTGACCTTGCCTCGAAGCTTGCCCAGGCGGGAACCCAGGTGGACGTGATTATGACCGATGCGGCCCGGCAATTCATCGCCCCCTTAACTTTCCAATCGCTTATCAGCGGCTCAGTTTTTACGGATAGCGATTTGTGGGGGAGGAAGGCTCATATCCTGCACGTCGACTTGGCCCATCATGCCGAACTACTGGTTATTGCGCCGGCCACCGCAAATACAATCGCCCATATAGCCAATGGCCTGGCTGATTCGCTGCTCAGTATGACTGCGCTTGCGGCTAGGTGCCCGGTAATTATCGCTCCGGCGATGGATGCAGGAATGTTTGAAAATCCGGCTACGCAAGCCAATCTAAGAACGCTAGAGCAACGAGGGATTATTGTAATAGGCCCGGCAGAAGGACGCCTGGCTTCGGGTCTTAGCGGCGCTGGGCGAATGATGGAGCCTAAGCAAATCTTAAGCCATATCCGCCGCGTTCTGGGTGAAGCGGGTGCGCTCGCTGGATGCAATGTTGTGGTTACTGCCGGCGGTACGCAGGAAACGATTGATCCGGTTCGGATGATCACTAATCGTTCATCTGGCAAGCAAGGTTTTGCCTTGGCTCAGGCGGCCTTGGATCGCGGCGCAACAGTGACGTTAATCGCGGCGCCGACAGGATTGCCGACGCCGGTTGGCGCTCGCCGCATAGATGTTCGAACCGCTGCCGAGATGACGAAAGCTGTGCTTTCGGCGCGTGAAAAAGCGGATGCGCTTTTGATGGCTGCTGCGGTTGCCGATTTCACACCGGCAAAATCAACCGATCAAAAAATCAGGAAGAGCGGAGAAGGAATGCATTTGGAATTACTCCCAACACAAGACATTCTTTCGCTGGTAGCTGAGGGGCGGCAAAAGGACGGTTGGCCCAAGGTTGTGGTTGGATTTGCGGCTGAAAGCCAGGATCTTATAGAGAACGCTAAGAAGAAATTAAAGAAGAAGCATCTTTCAATGATTGTGGCCAATGATATCACTGCAACCGATGCGGGCTTTGAAGTAGACAGCAATCGGGTGACGTTGATTCAGGCTTCTGGTAATGTTCAGGCATTACCCCTCATACCAAAGATGGCAGTTGCAGAGGCTGTACTTGATCAAGTTGAGAACCTGCTTAAAGGTAAGGGCTGAATGCGAGATTCCCCGAACCTCAAACGCTGAAAGCTGGCATGGGAGTACGCCTCCATATATTCCGCCCCTTAGGCAAGTGATTTCTCTTTTTCAACACGCTCCAAGTCTAATAACTCATGAGGAATAACTCAAGCAGGCGTCGAGCAATCCAGGCGATGCCGAGGGATTTGTCGCAACCATGCAGGCGTTAGGCGGAAAATCGGCGGTGTCAAATTTTCTATGATTCGCTGGCTGAAGGATGGGGAAGCAATATCAGGGAAGTTTCGATTAGAGGAAAATGATGAATAGTTCGGTTGGTGAAGTCTTGCAACTGCCATTGAGCCCCCAGTCGTCGAATGTGATCGACACGCTGGAACAAGCATTTGAAGAATTGGCGAACGATATTCAATATCAAGCTGGCGTCCGAGTGTCAGTTCCGGGTGTTGGGCGTTTATATGGTCTGAGAGTCCCGATGCTGCGTGAAATGGCTGGCAAAATCGTTCGGGTTTATTCTGGCGATACCCAGGCGCTCAAAGCCATTGCAAGCGACATATGGGCTCGTGGAAGTCGCGAGCACAGACTGGTGGCGCTTTTTATGATGGCTAAAGCGAAATTGACGCCGTTTGAGCGATGGGATCTCGGGCTGCAATTTATTCAGGATGTGCAAAATTGGGAAATCTGCGATCAGCTTTGCATGGCGTTGCTTGGTCAGGCATTGGCTGAAGATCCCGAGTATATGAATGAAATCGAGACTTGGGTAGAGGACGATGATCTATGGATCCGACGGGCGGCAGTGGTTACCCCGATTCTACTGCGGCGGGCAAAATACCAACCCGATTTGGCACTCGAACTCGATCGCCGGACGCTGGCTATCTGTCAGGCGCTGATTGATGATGGAGAGAAATATATTCGAAAGGCCGTTGATTGGTCTATCCGGGAGGTCATCGGTCGTAATTACGATTTGGCTCGCGATTGGATGATAGAACAGGCTGCCGGATTGCCTTCCAAGATTTCACGAAGTGCACTCAAGAAAGCAGCAAAGAAGCTTATGCCCGCAGATTATGATTCTTTTATATGCATAATCGAAGGAAATATATGAGCGCATTTCGAGTGATTTGCCATCAGCGATATCTGTTGCACTAAGTGCAGGCTCTGCCAGTATTAATTAGGCGCAAAAGCGCTGGTGGAGTAGGATTATTTGGAGAATTCCGCACTGCATAATACAAGCTAGCACGCCAGAGCCAAATAACATAATCTGGTGTCGGCTTGTTTCAGATTAGGAAATCAGAGGAGGTCTGAAATGCCGTTACTTGTGTTGGCCTATCCTGCCATCTCACAAAAGGATCATGATTGGGTCCAGTCAGTCAGGGCAGAATATGATGAGCTATACTGCCAAATAGTAGCCCCACATTTTAGCATCGTTTTTCCGGTCTTCGATATAGATCAAGAAATTTTCATCAGTCACATCAGGCAGCAATTGCAAGGTTTTCAAGCGTTTCCATTTGTTCTGCGATGTGCATCGCTCGATAAAGATGCCTTTAACGAATACACGCACGTTTACTTGGTGCCAGACGAGGGATATAGCAACATTGTTAAACTACACGATCGACTGTATAAAGGGCCACTCGCTTCAGATCTACGACTCGACATTCCGTACATTCCCCACATAGGCGTGGCT
>DAOVFE010000276.1 GCA_030673085.1 Anaerolineales bacterium
CGTTTCAGAGGCGCTCTATCTGGCATTGACAGCGGTAGTGGATCCGGGCGACGAAGTCATTGTGCCCACCCCTTGCTTTGTCTCTTATCAGCCGGAAGTAGTCTTCGCCGGGGGACATCCTGTCCCTATTGAAACTCGCTATCAAGATGATTTCCAGATCTCAGCCGAATCTATTTCCGTCAAGATCACACCTCATACAAAGGCGATTTTAATAGGTTATCCCAATAATCCCACTGGTACCGTTATGCCCCGCAATAAGCTCCTGAAAATTGCCAAAGTGGCCGAGGAAAATGACCTATTAGTGATTTCCGACGAGATCTACGACCGCCTGGTTTATTGCGGCCACGAGCACGTCTGCTTTGCTTCATTGCCCGGGATGCAAGAGCGGACTATCACATTAGGTGGTTTCTCTAAGGATTACGCCATGACCGGATGGCGCATTGGCTATGCCGCCGCTCCCGCCCCTATCCTGGCTGCAATGCATAAAATCCATCAATACACTATCATGTCAGCTCCAACTGTCAGCCAGAGCGCTGCCATCGAGGCCTTGAAATTTGGCGAAGAACATGTCCAAAATATGCTCGCAGAATACGACCGAAGACGACGCCTGATCGTATCCGGTTTAAATGAACTCGGACTGCCAACCTTCGATCCCCGCGGCGCATTCTATGCCTTTCCTTCAATCGCCGCTACCGGCTTGACCGATAATCTCTTCGCTGAAACCCTACTTAACGAAGAGAAGGTAGCTGTTGTCCCGGGCAGCGCCTTCTCTGCCAGCGGTAGCTTTGTACGCTGCTCCTATGCAACGGCATATGAAAATATCGAAGAAGCACTGCATCGATTGCAGCGTTTTATGCGCCGCCACGGCTGAGCGCTCATCTGCCATCGATTGTAGCTGGCTCCTCGTATCATTAAAAAGTATTTCTTTTTTCATGCACAGGCCGTATCCATATCCACCCTTTTCGAGAAACTATAAAACTCATTCAAAACCACTGCAAAGACCAGGTGATTCCAATCTCGGTCTCTATGTGGTTTAATTATCTTCTCTGAAATGTATTTAATGAGGATTTGATGAGCAATTATCAAGCCGTAATCGGTCTGGAAGTACATGCTGCGTTACAGACACGATCCAAGATGTTTTGCGGTTGCCCAATCGTAGACGCAACCTTGGCCGAACCAAATACTTCCGTCTGTGAAATTTGCACCGGCATGCCGGGTACATTGCCTATGATCAATGCCAGGGCAGTTGAATATGCCATCCGCGTGGCCCTGGCTCTGCATTGTACTATTGCCGAAGCCAGTGTCTTTGCCCGAAAAAATTATTTTTACCCGGATCTGCCCAAGGGATTTCAGATATCACAATATGAGCTGCCACTCGCCCAGCATGGTTCACTAGCCATAAACACTCCTCAAGGCCAAAAAGAGGTTCGTATCCGCCGGACTCATCTCGAGGAAGATACCGGCAAGCTCACTCACTCCGGCGGCCACTCATTAGTCGATTACAATCGCTCCGGCGTGCCCCTGCTTGAAATTGTCTCCGAACCGGATATGAATTCAGTCGACGAGGTCAAGGCCTACGCAACTAAGCTTCGTTCTCTGCTTCGCTACCTAAAGGTCAACAGCGGCGATATGGAGAAGGGCATAATGCGTTTTGAGGCAAATGTATCGGTTCGCCCGCGTGGATCAGATCTGCTCGGCACGCGGACTGAAATCAAGAACTTGAATTCCTTCCGCTCTTTGACCCACGGAGTTGCCTATGAAATCGAGCGTCAGAGCCGCCTTTTGGATGAGGGAAAAGCTGTCAAACAGGAAACCCTCGGCTGGGATGATGTTCGCGGCGAAACCTATTCTCAGCGCAGCAAGGAGGAGGAATGCGATTATCGCTACTTCCCCGAGCCGGATTTGCCTCCCTTAATTCTTGATCAAACATATATTTCCCAAATTAAATCCTCCTTGCCTGAACTTCCCGATGCCAAACAACTTCGTTTCACACATGACTATCGTCTCAGCCCCTATATTGCCAGTGTTCTTACTGCCGAGCGCGAAGTTGCCGACTACTTCGAAAGCACCATAGCTGCCATTCCCTCTCTCTCTCCTGTCACAATCTCGAACTGGCTCAGCGGTGAGTTCTTTGCTCTTCTCCATCATTCCGGCCAAGCGATTGAAGAAACCCGTATTGAACCCACTGCATTCGCCCGGCTGGTTGCCCTGGTTTCCAATGATACGATCAGCACCAGTAGCGGTAAAGTCATTCTGTCCGAAATGTTTGAAACCGGCAAGAATCCAGAGAAAATCGTAGCCGATCGAGAACTTGCACAGATCAGCGAGCCATCTGAAATCGATCGTCTTATCTCTCATATCCTTGAATCAAATCCATCTCAGGTGTCCCAATACTTGGACGGCAAGATTACAATCCAAGATTGGTTCTTCGGCCAAGTAATGCGAGCGACCCAAGGCCGCGCTAATCCCACCGCCGTGCGCAGCTGCCTCGAGAAGCAACTGAAGGAAATTAAAGACAAGCCATCGTCTGAATGATCCCCCTCTCTTGGCGTAATCTCCTTATTTTGATTTTTATTATTCAATAAGAACTTAGCTTTTTAAAAAGACCCTCTGACCTCTCTTTCTAATTCTAATTTAATCACTCATTGCCAAAGCTGCTCATAGCAGATTGCTCATAGTAGTATTAGCACATACTACTATTCTAATTATCGAACAAAGAATATATCTCTAGGAAATTGTTTAGTTGATAAAAAGCTCAAAAAATTTCGAATAAGGGAAAAAATAAGAATCAACATCTTTTATACACCTTACCTCATAATATTAATTAATAATATTAGTAATAGTAGTAGGGGCTGTGGATTTGGGGAAAAGAGAGAGAAAAGAGATAATAATGCAAAGATGTGGGGGAAAGATGCCACAGAGCACCAGATATGGGCAAGTTTACCGGGTAGGGAGATATAACTTTTCCACAAGACTACTGTGGAAAAAAAGGGGAAAAAGAAATAAAAGAAATCGGGGAGATAATTAATAGAGGAAAAAAGAGAGCATATATGGAGGCTAAATTATTAGGAGGGCCATATCTGGGGGGAAGAGAGGAATACTGCATGCAAGGTCAAGAAAAGTTATCCACAGTTTTCCACAAACTTTAGCGAGTTATCCACAGAAAAGCGAATGAAAGGGGATATCATTAGCGTACGCAAAAAAA
>DAOVFE010000398.1 GCA_030673085.1 Anaerolineales bacterium
TGGAGCTTATTTGGAATCTTCCTGCACCTTATTCAACCAGCAATCCTATTTCGCTTGAGCTTGAGCAAGCACCCCAAGGAGCAGGGCGTGCATGGTTGTATATCGAACCCGATGGAGATGTATTGCCAACCCAAGGCGTCAATAAGATTCTGGGAAATATTCTTCGCGATCCCTGGGAGGAAATCTGGAAAATGGCCCTCGCTTGGCCCTCTTCTTAGGCCAAAGCCTCCAATATCTTGTATTTACGATTTACTGCTGCTTCAAGCATGTCTCTTTGATTAACATGAGGCTTTCTCATAGAAAAGTTCCCTTCTATGCATGATCTTCACCTTCGCTACCAGATCCAAGCCAACTGGACAATGGCTATACGCAGTCGGCTCTGCGCTCGCTTTTCGCTGGCCGACATGAGCCGAGTTCTCGAAGTTGGCTCTGGCACTGGCGTCATTGCCGGCGAACTTGCCAGCATTATGCATGGATCAATGTACGGCCTGGATATCGATGCTCCCGCCACTGCCTATGCAAAAAAGAACAGCCCAGGGCCGCAATATCTTGTCGCCAACGCCCTCAGCCTTCCATTTCCGACCAATAGTTTTGACGCCGCACTTTGCCACTTTCTACTGCTATGGGTCCCTTCCCCGCAAGAAGTGCTGGCGGAGATGACCCGTGTGACGAAATCCGGCGGCGCAGTTCTTGCTCTTGCTGAGCCTGATTATGGCGGCCGCATCGACTACCCATCATCCTTGATTGAACTGGGGCGCCAGCAGACTCTGGCGCTAGCTGCACAGGGAGCTGACCCACAAATTGGACGCAAATTACATGCTCTATTTTCTGCCGCCGGTTTGGTAGAAATTCAAGTCGGCTTGCTTGGCGGTGAATGGTCGGGCACGCCCTCATCCGAGGAAATCGATTCGGAATGGACAATGCTTCAATCAGATCTAGCCCATCGAGTTTCCGATGAGGATCTCGATTCTCTAAAGCAGATCGATCAAGATGCATGGCGGAAAGGCAGTCGAATTCTCTTTGTTCCAACTTTCTATGCCCATGGCCGCGTTCCCTGAGAATCAGTTAAGAACTGCTCAGTGAGCGATAGACCACTTACCATCCCACAGGTTCGTATGTCATTTTGGCGTAAAACCACATCCCAATTGGGTATATAAGCATAAGATGTTGTCAACTACAATGCCTGTTAGCCGCTGCTATTATGAGATTTTCGCCGTGAACAACTACTTTCTCAAATGATCTAAGCCCATGGCTGCAATAGCTCTAAAGTCAGATTGAAATGCAAGCTCATGTTGCCCTACTATATTTATATATTCATTAAAAACAGCTTGCAGCATCCTGATTGCGGATATGCGCTTTTAATTAACCATGCCAAACGCAATCCGCCGATCTCAAAGCTGACACTGAAGCATTTGAGCAAAACCGCTGGATGGATCATGTCTCATTCAAATTCCACTTTCCAATGTTTTTCCCGGGTTATTTCGAAAATCCTTGTGGCCTTATTTATCGTTGCTGCCCTCAGCATTGGCCTATATACGCCTAAGGTCCTTGCCTCGGATTATCAGCTTCGCTGTCAATGCACACAATACGTTTATCGGCAGCGTCCCGACATTCCAAAGGGAATGGGCGATGCCAAAGATTGGCTTCAGTCAGCCTGCTATTTCCGCCTTCCCTATAATCAGGTTCCTCAGATTGGCGATGTTGCCGTGATCCTCAACGGTGAATTTGGTTTCTCCAAAGATAATGGCCATGTAGCTATTGTGATTGGCGTCAATGCTGCCCACGACCGCTTTGACATTGCAGGTTGGGATGGCTTGAAATCCAATTGCCGGTTGGAGATCAACACCAACCTTCCAATAACTCCAAATACCGTTTTTATTCATCGACACGATCCATTCAGCAGGCCAATGCAAATCCAGCCATTTACAAATATGCCCACTGAAAGATAGATGAGTCTACTGAAATAAGCAGCCCCGATCATGCCCTCTCGCCCCAAGCTCATCAGTCCTCTCTCCCCAGCGGGGAGAGAGTTAGAGTGAGGGGAGAATCTCCAAATAAGATAATCTGACCCTCACAGTCCCCCATAGGGGGACGAACAGGGGGAATTAGATGAACGGCTTGATGTTGTG
>DAOVFE010000074.1 GCA_030673085.1 Anaerolineales bacterium
GCAAGTTCCAGCAGTCGAGCCCGAAGCGCCGGGCAATAAGGCTGGGTGAGATCTGTATGCGCCAATCCTGAAGCGCCGCCATCAAAAAATGTGTTTGCTCTCCCGGAAGTAAAATCAAGGAACTGATCCAACGCTACCAGGCTCCGTGGCGGAATGTCCGGATTGATCGAGCCGACCGCAAATGTAGCCATAATTCGCTCAACCCCCAGCTGCTGCAGAGCCCGTATATTGGCTCTATAATTAATCCGATGCGGCGGGAGGCTATGATCGTGCTTGTGTCGAGGGAGAAAGATCAAATCCTGATTCTCGCCTTTGCCTAGAAAAACCTCCGTCTTTCCATAACGAGTTTCGATTATTTCAGGTTCCGACCACTCGCCTGGAAGCGAATAAACTCTCGATCCTCCAATAACAGCAACTCGCATGTTGGGTCCTTTTTGGTTATAGAAGTTTGGTTGAAGCGAAAAAGCGCTCCAGATCAAATGGGCTTAGCACGCCATATTCTGTGATCACGCCGGCGACGAGATGCGGCGGAGTTATATCAAACGCAGGGTAATAAGCGTCAATATCATCGATCGTTGTCGGCATCCCGCGGCAGCGTCGAATCTCGGCTGGATCTCGTTCTTCGATTTCAATCGAAGCTCGATCAGGTTTACCCGGATCTGGTCCAAGCGAGAAGACGAAGTAGGGGATCTGATGATAATCGGCAGCGATTGCGTTCTGAAATGTGCCGATCTTATTCACGACATGCCCATCTAGAGTGACCAAGTCGGCGGCAGTAAAGTAAATTTGGATCTTGCCTTGCGATATCAAATGAGCCGGCATGTTATCGGTAATGATTTGTACTGGAATTCCCAACTCGTGAATGCTCGGCGCCGTCAACCGAGCACCCTGCAAATAGGGACGAGTCTCAGGTGTATAAACGCGAATGCGCTTGCCATCCTCGTTGGCAAAAGCCATACACAGTAAAAAGCTAGTCTCGGCGAAGCACATAGTCAATACGCCATCGCCATCCTTGATGAGGTCTGCGCCATATCGACCCACTTTCGCCGAACGATCATAGAGCATATCCCGGCTGGACTCAATCCATTCGAGCAGCGCCTCTTCGGCGGATTGTCCCTCAGACAGTGCTTGATCTGCAACCGCCATGGCCCGGGCTAGCTGGCGCGCCAGGGCTGTGTTGGTCGGCCGGGTATCCACCAGCCTTTTTCTCGCCGCATCGAGATAATCCCGCTGCTCTTGAACAGCCTTGGATTGAATCTGATGTGCGGCCATCGCCATTGCATATACTGCAGCTACCCATGGTCCGCCGCCCTGGGTTACCATATCCTCAATTGCTTGGGCCACCTCTTCTACACTCGCGCAGCGAACAAACACCTGTTTAAAAGGATATTCCCGCCGGTCTCCTATCACCACCGTGCCATCTTCATAACGAGCGACGTTCTCGCGACGTAGGATAAAAGGCAATTGATCGTTTAATGTGCGCACTACAAATACCTCCATACACTAATAGTATAGTTGCTAGAAGCGAATCAGGCCCACGATCTGGTCCATTCCGGTCGAGTTGAGATAGGTTGCCACTGAAAAAATCACAATCAAGATCGCGAACATGATGCGATCATTTATTTTGTAGTTCGTTTCAAGATAATAAGTGCGATCTTCACGGGCGCCAAATCCCTTAGCCTCGAGGGCCATTCCAAAAATATTGGTATTGCGGATGGTTGAAATAAAGACGGGGATCAGCAAAGGAATATACTTACGGACGCGCTCGATCAAATTGCCGCTATCTAGATCTAGCCCTCGGCTGCGCTGGGCTTGGGCGATGGTGAATACGTTCCCTACAATTGTCGGCACCAGTCGAAGCGCGGTCGAAATTGCAAAGCCGACCCGGTAAGGAAGGCCCAGCTTAATCATGCCGATGATAAATTCCTCATTGCGAGTTGTGCTGATGAAAATAATTCCGGCGGTGACCATGGAAAGCATTACTAGCGTTCGCGATATGCTGTATTGCAGCGCCTCGACTTCTATGAACCAAAAAAGCTTAGTATCGCCGCTGGAGAAGAACGCCCACATTATCAAGCTTGAAGTTCCAAGCACAATCAGCACATGCCGCAGGCGTTTTAAATTCACTAAGCTCCGAGAGACAATGCCATAGACCAGTATCAAGATGCTGACTGAGAAAACCCACAGCGGCTTTTCATAATAGAGGATGACTACAAACATCGTCAACATAACGAAGATCTTCGTGCGTGGGTCAAAACGGTGGATAAGGGTGTCCAAATCGAGATAAAGTTCCGATTCCATTAAACGTCGCCTCCCTCAGTACAGCTAGCTGCTTCCTCGGCCGTGAGCATTGTCTTGCCCAACATATTCGAAAAACTTACAATATGCGGCGGCCGGAGAAAAGCAACCCGTAGCATTTCTTCATGTGAAAAAACCTCACGCGTTGTTCCCCGAAGTATTACCTGGCCATCATTGAGCACAACGACATTATGGGCATATTCTGAGACGACCCACATGTGATGAGTGACGAAAATGATAGTGCTGCCCTTTTCATTTAGATGGCGCACCAATTCCATCATGCTTCTTTGCTCTGCATAGTCGAGCCCGGTCGTAGGTTCATCTAGGATCAACACTTCAGGCTTAGCCGCCAGTACGGAAGCAACAGCCACCCGCTGACGACCAGACTTTGTCAGGCTGAAGGGATCTTTACTCTCAAATCCCGAGAGTCCTACCGCCTCAAGCGCTTCTTCGACTCGCTGCTTGACCTCCTCGTCCGACATCTTACGCAGGCGAGGGCTGAATGCGACTTCATCGAATACCGTCTCCGAAAAAATTTGATGATCGGGATTCTGAAAAACGTAGCCTACTTTCTTGCCCAGGACAAACACGCCCTGTTCGTTAGCGGGCTTGCCATCAACCTCAATGCTGCCCTCAGTGGGCATCAACAGGCCATTAAAATGCTTCACCAGCGTGGTCTTGCCGCTTCCGTTCTGCCCCACAATTGCGATCATTTCCCCGCGGTGGATTTCGAGATCGACGCCGCGAAGGGCTTCGACTTTACCGGAATAGGAATGCTTGAGGCCCTGGCATCGAATTATGATATCGCCATACTGTTGGGCCCTCGCCTTGTCATTCGCTACAAGCTTGGCGTGCTTCGCATCCGAGATTCGCCAACCCTTCGCGTGGAATCGGCTCAAACCATCCTCCGGGGCCATCGGCAGGTCGGTCTCACCCATTTGATGGAAATATTTAACAATGTCCAGTGGGCGCACGCCATTCGACTCAAGCAGATCTACATCCCGCAGAACTTCATGCCCTGGGCCATAGCGGATTACTTTGCCCTTGTTGAGCAGCAGAATGTGGCGAGCCTTCAGCGCCTCCTCTGTTTCGTGCTCGACGACAATCAAGGTCATATCGTCCCGCTGGCGAAGTTGATCGGCGATATTGAATACTCCCAGCTTGCTGATGGGATCAAGGTCGGTGGTGGGCTCATCCATTACTAGAATCTTGGGCTGCATTGCCAGCACCGAAGCGATAGCCAGCTTCTGTTTTTGACCGCCGGAGAGGGTGGAGGGAGGTCGATTTCGGTATTCCTCAAGGCCAACCAAGTGGAGATTTTTTTCAATCCGGCGCTCAATTTCGTCCCTGGCAACAGCGAAGTTTTCGGGACCAAAAGCGACTTCGAGTTCGACATTGGTCGAAAATAGCTGAGCCTCAAAATCCTGGAATACCATCCCAACTTCTTCCGCCATGACGGCGACGGTATGGTCTTGAGTATTTTTGCCGTAGACATCCACTTGGCCTTCGAATTTTCCGCGGAAGAAATGAGGAACCAGGCCATTAATTGTCGCCGCGAGGGTGCTTTTCCCCGCCTCCGAAGGTCCCATGACTACCAAGAAATCACCCTGGCTTATATCAAGGGAGATATCTTCCAGAGCACGTTCCTTCTGCCCTCGGTAACGATAGCTCAAATTTTTTATCGAGATGACTGGTTCTGACATGTCTTACCTTTCGCAAAAAGAAAGTATCTTGATTAATTATGACGATCGGCAGGTTTTCATCCACTTTGGAATGGAGGCTGCCGCATTACTGCTTCCCAAATCGTATTTTCAGCTTCGTTGGTCTTCTTAACCGATCGCATCGCTAAAGCCACATAAAGCGCTTGAATCAGAGTATGCTGGGCAACGCGAGAAGCAATGGTTTCGGGACGGGTTTCATGCGAGACAGATAGTAGAACGACGTCTGATAGCTCTGCAACCTTTGAGAGTCCATTTCCGGTGATACAAATTATCGGACATTTTCGTATTTTTGCTTCGCTGGCGGTCCGAACGGGATCGATTGAGCCGCCGGTCTGCGAAATGACAACCATGACATCGCACTCGGTCAGCAACGCGGCTTTCATAAGTTGCAAATATGAATCGGTTTCTACTTCGCATTTCATCCGTAGCCGAAAAAGCCGATTGCCAAATTCATGAGCCATGGGGCTGGAAGTTCCCACGCCAACAATAAGGATACGCTCCGCCTTGGCAAGCATATTTACAGCCTGATGAAAGGCATTCTCATCGAATACAGCCATGGTATCTTCAATCGCCTGAATGCTCCCCTGGAACACTTTTCGGGCAATTTCGCCGGGAGGGTCATTGATTTCGATATCATCGTGGATCAGTTTTGGCGAATCTGGAATTGCGCGGGTGAGGGCGAGTTTAAGTTCCAAAAAACTCTGGCACCCTATAGAACGACAAAAGCGCACTGCGGTTGCGTCGCTCACGCCACAGCCATGCGCTAAATCAGCTAAAGTCATGCTAATGACCTGGTCGAAATTTAGCAAGATATAATCGGCAACTTTTTTCTCAGATGGGGATAAGGATGGGTAATAGCCTCTCAAACGCGGCAACACATCGAAACTCATTTGCCCCGCCGGCTCTGTCATCTCCCCCTCCGGAAACATGAAGAAATAGCCCTTAGGATATATCCTTCAGACCACATTCATTGCCCTCGATAAGGCCGAAATTGTCGCAACTTGCCTTCAGATACCATATTAATGTAGTAATACTACTTCAGTATATGCTTATTTCAATAGGAGTCAAGAGAGTGTTAAAAAGAGACATCATGGGAAAAAGCCAGGAAACCCAACAGCTTTCTGTGGGGATGAGTGGAAAGTGGGAGTTTGGGGGCTACCGATCCTATCATGGCTTTTTCCTTGGAAGAACCCCGCAGTAAGCTGCGGGGTTCTTCACTTGCCGAAAGAGACACGCGTTTAAGGGCAACTATGTTATTCAACACCATCAGTCAAAGTTAGGTCGAACCGCGGACGATTGAATAGCGGTTAATATTTCAGCAGCCGAAGAAGGTTTTCGCGTGTTAATAGTTTCGACTCCTCCGGGCGCTCCAAGAAAGGAAAAACATCATCCCGCACGCCTTGCCAGTCGAGGACCTCGATGCGTTGGCGAAGGATGGAACGCCAGTTTCCCTGCCTAAGGGCCGGGCCTCGCCAGCTTGTCTGGGATAAGGCGTTGTTCAACAGGGTTAGATTCGGATCAGGCCAGTCCGGATCACTCATATACCACAGTAGATCGTAGAGGTCCCTTCCTTTTGCAAAAGGCCTCTGAAGAACAGCATGGGCCTTCCCGGCGAGCAAAGACGACCGGTCATGATGGTGAAGATGCAGAGTCACATAGCGACGCACGATCGTGGTATCCAATACGGCGCCCTGAGGAGGGTTAGTGTCCACTTCAAGTTTCACGCTAAAGACCTCGTCTTGCTGACCAGAAAGCCCCATCTCGTAAAGCAGCCCTGGAAAGCGGATCCAAACGTTATGGACGACCCGGTTGTCGGATAACTTCGTTTCAGCCTCGTAGCCTTCCCGGCGGAATTCCGTCTCAATAGCCAGGGAGTAAGCTTGGAGATCGTAAGCTGCAGGCCTACCTTCTAGCGCAAAGTCGAGATCATCAGAATGTCGGGGAAGCGAATAAAGAAAGCGCAGCGCCGTTCCCCCATGGAAGGCGAGCGGGATCATGGCGCCAGCCCGCTGCAAACAAGCCAAGATTCGCGCCTGGAGGTACTCGCGCATCATGTTCCGGCCTTTTAGCGGAGATTTGCTTCCCTTGACAAGGCTTGCCAAATAATCCTTCATTGCCCCTCCGGCGCCGCACACGCTTCTTTAATGAATATTTCAATGCGATTCGCGGCGCGAATCAACTTGGGTTTTTCGAAGGTTTGGGAGTGGCGTCTAAGCGATTGCGAGTCCAGGTTCTCTAAGTTTTGTAGGCGGAGCGAGCGGATGTAACCCTCGGAATCACCTCCTGGTGTGAGGTATATAAGGTCAAGGAGCGCCTTCTCCGGCGCAGCGACGAGCGCCTGCTGGTGGTCTCCCAGCTCAATGAGCTGGTAGCCTGAAAGGTATTTCCTGCGCATATGACGGAAGAGGAAGGCTGCCAAGGGTGTATTCCAACGCCTGGGTCGGGTTGAGCACACGCTCACTACGGTCGGGACGTATTCGGGGATGAGATCATAGTGCGCCAGAGCCGACTGGCAGCTCACGTAGGACCCGCGCACCATATGATTGGCGATGGTGAAGGGGTGGGGCCGGACCTTTTGATAAGGCGGCGCCAATGCATACAGCCCTCTGCGGAGCTGGTATAGGCGGCCGGCGTTCATCCAACGAGTAAGTTGTCTACGGATATGGTTCGGATCTACGTTGCCGGCAAGGAGCAAGCCGGTTTCGAAGACCGGCTCGTCCCCCACAATTTCGATCAGATGCTTAAATTCCATGGCAGTATTTTGCCATAAAAGGCAAATAACTGCAATAGAAACGCTATTTTAGTATTTTGTAATGCGTCTCTAAGGCAGGCAAGGGGCGACTGCTCTATAAACTCCGGCGTCTGTGACTTACTTCCTCAATCCAAAGTTAGCTACAATCGTCTCATACAAGCTGGATGAGATGAGCAGCTTCTAATATTCGGAGTTTGAGCAAATTCCAAATAATATCTTGATGAGCAGCGCTCGGCTTATTTCAACTTTGGATTTGTGTGGCGGCTGCGCACGATGCGAATAGCTTATTCACTAAGCAGCTTTCAATGGTTTGTCCGAAACTGCGAAGGATCTGATGACATGAGCGAACACTGGACCCAAAAAAGAGTAGAAGAATTCATTGTTGATGAAATTGAGGAAGGACATCAGCTTGAGGATAAATCATCTGGCGCCTTAGAGAAATCAGACAAAACGAAACAAGAAATGGCAAAGGATGTATCATCGATGGCAAATTCTGCTGGTGGAATAATTATCTATGGCATAAAGGAATTCGACAAAGAAGAGAAGAAACACCTGCCTGAAAGTCTAGATCCAATTAACCGACAAAAATTTTCTTAAGGAGTGGGCTATGTCAAGCTCACACATACTAGACCATTCATAAGTAGAAATTTTCAACTGATAAAAAGGGCAGCAAATTCTACCTTTCTAGCAGTAAATGTGGCGCGATGTTACCTGGCTACGACGGAGAGATTAAAAACCCTCCCGCTGGTTTCAAACCAGCGGGAGGGTTTAA
>DAOVFE010000079.1 GCA_030673085.1 Anaerolineales bacterium
AGCTGTGCATTAGTGGACTGAGGTACTTGATGATTATTTCAGTGAGATCAGCTTGATCAGACCTTCAGCGGTTCCAAGGTGCTGAACCGCTGAGATGCTGATGGGACTGAGGCCGCTGATAAGAGCACTGGATGCGGATCATGTGCTTGAGGATAGTGGTGGACATGAAGGGGGTGGTAAGGGCTGGGTTGTTCTTGCTGATCATGGTAGCTTTGCATTAGTGGACTGAGGTACTTGATGATTATTTCAGTGAGATCAGCTTGATCAGACCTTCAGCGGTTCCAAAGGTGCTGAACCGCTGAGACGCTGAAACGACTGAGTGCGCTGATAAGGGCACTGGATGCGGATCATGTGCTTGAGGATAGTGGCGGACATGAAGGGGGTGGTAAGGACTGGGTTGTTCTTGCTGATCATGGTAGCTTTGCATTAGTGAACTGAGGTACTTGATGATTATTTCAGTCAGATCAGCTTGATCAGACCTTCAGTGGTTCCAAGGTGCTGAACCGCTGAGACGCTGAAACGACTGAATACGCTGAAGAATGTTTATGAGTCCGGATTATTTGATTAGGAATCGATTAAGGATGATCAAGAGATGGGGGAGAATAAGACTAATTATGTGAAGCCAGAATACCCGCTTTCAGAGATGACGGGGAGAATCATCGCCGCGGCACAGCAGGCGCACCAGCAATTGGGGCCAGGATATGAAGAGCGGATATATCAACGGGCGTTGGCTTTGGAATTACCAGTTCATGGGCTTGATTTCAGCCGGGAAGTATGGATCGACGTTCTTTATAAGGGACAGAAAGTCGGTCGAAAAAGGGTTGATTTCATAGTCGAAGAAGTGATGGTTGAGATAAAAGCCAAAGCAGCGATAGCGGACGTGGATGTCATCCAGACGCTTTCTTATCTGAAGGCATCAGGATTTCAGGTGGGGTTGCTGCTGAACTTCGGGGCCAAATCCTTGGAGATTAAGCGGCTGATCAATACTTCGAAAAAGGAATGAGTTGCCCAGAAAAGCATTCAGATTAATCAAATCTATCAGTGTCTCAGTGGTTCCAAAGCGCTGAACCGCTGATGCGCTTGAGATGTTGGAAAAAATATTTTCCCTATATTTAATAGCCTATAGCCAAATAATTCTCCCTCTTTGCCATTATTGATTGAAGTTTTAAGGAATAAAAGTGTAGAATCTAGGGTGGAGGTGACCTATGCGCCGAGTATTTTGTATTCTGATTTTATCGTGCTTGGCGTTGGCGTGTACACCGGGCAGCGAATTTTCGGAAAATGTCACGCAGCCGGTTTCCCCTACATCTCCTTCACCATCTCCAGTCGAAGACGATTCCTATGCCGAAGCGCGGGAGCGCCTGGTCAAAGAGGGGATTATAGGCTGGGGCATTAAAGACCCGGCGGTTATTGAAGCAATGGGTAAAGTTCCGCGGCACGAATTTGTTCCCGATGAGTACAAAGACCTGGCGTATGCTAACCATCCGTTATCGATAGGCTATGGACAGACTATTTCACAGCCTTATATAGTGGCCTTGATGACTGAGGAATTGGGAGCAGCCCAGGGCGACCGGGTGCTCGAGATCGGGACTGGGTCGGGATACCAGGCGGCGGTGCTGGCCGAACTTGGAGCGGAAGTCTATAGCATGGAAATCATCGGCCCATTGGCATCGAGCGCAGCCGAACGTCTAGAACGGCTCGGCTACCAGAATGTGCATGTTCGACATGAAGACGGGTATTTTGGCTGGCCGGATATGGCGCCTTTTGATGCCATTATCGTAACCGCAGCGCCGGATCATATCCCACAACCCTTGCTCGCGCAAATAAAAGTTACTGGGGTCATGGTCATCCCGGTCGGGCCGGTTGGCGGATATCAGGAACTCTGGAAGATCACTCGCACCGGCGAAGACACCTTTTCGAGCACCAGTCTTGGGGGATGCCGATTTGTTCCATTTGTTCGGGAGGGTGAGGAGTCCCAGCAGTAGCCGAGCAATTTGGTCGAATCGCCAGACGCTTATTGCTTCTGAGCCAGGCTCGGGGCGGTTGCCCATGCGCCCAGATAGCAGGCTATTCCCAAAGCCAGCGCAGCATTAAATCCCCAACTCAGTGCAATCAAAGCCGACAATACCCCGCAAACCCCTGATATAGCCCCGTTTATAGCCCACGCCAAGGGGATCTGCCCCGGCATGAATTTCTCTATTTGCCGCAAACCGGCGGCGAAAGGAATCCCCATAAGAATCCCTGGCAAAGCCAAGAAAGCTGTGACTAAGGCCAAACGTCCGGTCAAACTCCAGGGAAGCGCTATGCGGATGACAGATGGTAATGTGGCCGTAAGCAAGATTAGAACGCCAGCTAAGCCAGCAAGAGCGCTTCTTAGTTTCACCTTTTGAGAAAGCAAACTGCCGATTCCGGAGGAGAGCAAAAGTATGAAGAGTACCGCGGCCAGGGAAAGTGCGGGACGGTCAAAAAGCAAAGTCAATTGCTGCATAAATGGGATTTCTATCAGCAAATAACCCGCTCCAATGAAGCCGAAATAGCACATTACTCGAGCGTGTGGCGACGATACGCGTCCTGCATCGCCTCTAATCACCAGAGGGATCATGATTATGGGCAAGGCGAGCGCTGCTACCAAAGCTAATAATGCAATCATCACCAGATATCCGCTGCCGCCGAACGGTTGCCATGTCATGCCAAGCGTAGCTAAAACCTGTGGGGTCTGTCGCCAACGAAAGAAATTGTAAAAAAAGGGGGAGTCATCGGAAGGCGGGCGCAGATTAAATTCATAATCTGCCAGGGTTGCTTCGGGATCTTCCAGCAGGGCGGTGAAGAGATCATGGTAGACATCCTGGGGAAGGCGGTTGTAGCGATTGAGCTCGTCGAGATTCAGATCAGGCAAGAAGATGGGATCGAAGCTGTTGGCTGACAGAAATTGGCGAGTTGTGGCCAGTTCGACATCGGTGAAGGGATGGCGGGCAGCGATGATCGTGGCGGTGCGCATCCCGCGATAGGCAATTAGGCGTTCTCCTGGATCGTCAACCTGCTCCGCTTCCAGGGCGGCCAGAAGTGTAGCCCAAACCCGGGCCGCCTCACTGGGCGGCGTCCCCAACCAGCTTGTGATGACCAGGATTCCATCCTCGCTCAGCCGTCTGAAGGCCTGCTCGAAGGCATTACTGGTGAGGCTATACTGCTCCGCGAGACTAAATGCTCCGGAGGTTACCGGCCGGTAAGGGGCACTTAAGCTAAATTGAATGATGTCATAAGTAGATTGTCCTTCGCGCAGGGCGCCGCGATCTGATCTTGATACAAGTTCGACCCGAGGGTGCTGGAGCAGATGATAGGTGAAATCCGCATATGGCCCTTCGAGGAGTTGGGCTACAAGCGGCTCCGGGACGCTCAGTGAGACATGCTCGGCGCCAGAGGCGAGTGCGAGCGTCGTATCTAGTCCGGCGCCGGGTTGAAGTATGAGAGCATGGGCATTCGGGCGAAGCTGATAAGCCAGACCGGCAGGCATATGCTCCGCCAGCTTAAGCGCTGAAGGCCCATCAGGATCGAGCGATGTAATCGGGAGGGGCCCTTCGCCATCAATGAAAAGAGCGGCTTGGGTTGGGATCTGGACAGAGGTGTTGAGACTGAGACCCGGAAAGATATGAATCGAGCCGCTCTCGACGACATCGGCTCGGGAAGCGCTGCTCCAAACAGTATCGGTCAGGCTAGCATCCGGCGGAAGTTGGGAAGTCACCAATGGCTTGTAAGGTGAAAGACGCAAGTTAAGCGCTGCGGGCGGCTTCAGGCTTAGAAGAATCACGAGCATGGCGATAGCAATCCATGCGCCTCGAGCAAACCGCCGATTTGAGAAAAAGGCCGCAGCAAGCAATCCCAGTGCAACAGTGAAGACAAGCGCGCCCTCAGCTCCGATGTATGCCAGAGCCAGTAAGGCGCCGGGACAACCTATGGCGGAGCCAACCAGATTCGCGGCATAAGGGCGATAGGCATCAGGTCCGGCATCGGCCAGGCAGGCAGCTATGGCCCATCCCGAAAACAGGAAAGGCACTCCGGCGGCCAGGAAATACAGCAATAGAATAAAAACCTGTCGTCTATCCCAGGCGATGCTATACGAGTCGAACGGGAGAAAGTTTATTGTGAGGTACGCCAGGGCGATAGAAACCGAGTAGATGACAGCTATCACTGCAAGCGGCGGATGTTTTGGTTTGAGGGCAAGCAATGTGCCGCTTGCCGCAATTCCCATGATAGCCAGGCTGACGACAACAAAGGCGAAGTGGTAGAACTGTTGAATAGAAAAGAGGCGGGTAAGGAGGATTTCAAAAGCAAGCGAACTGGCAGAAATCAGTCCAAGGGCGATAAATCTTGATGTGAAACTACGCACGTTGGAGGCTCCATCATTAATAATTGAGAGTGTTGAAAAAGAGAAATCCTTTGCTGAAGGGGCGGTATATATGGGCAAATATATTTTCCAACACCCTCATATTGTACATTGACTTGGGCTTATTGATTGAAGATTAACCCGTGGCAGGGAAACTAACGCTCTTTTACAAGCAAATAAATTCTTCAACATTTTCTTGTCCATTGGTATAGTGTGATGGTGTAAGATTAACCAGGAACCTTACCCACGAGTAATGATATGCTTGCACTAAAAAAGCCCAAATGCAAGAAAGGTATCTTCCCTACTGTTGGCTGCTTTTTTCAGTGGACTAATGATATGAAAATGGGTAAGGTTTCACGTAGAGTTCGTGAAAAAGCAAGGTTAGCATTCATATGCAGTGGAAAGATGACATATTTTATTCGATTAGCCAGAATACCCCTCAGCTTGCTGAGGTCCCTAAGCTTACTTAGGGGATGAATGGCCAGGGCCGTAGGCACTGCAGGGCGATAGTCCTGAGCGAATATTTAAACAAAACACGCACCCGAAGGGGCAAAATTCCCGCAATGGGGGATGTCCTTTAGGGACATCCCTAAAGGAATTTTGAGGGTTTTGTCATTTACTAGCGCTAAGTGTCTACTGAGGTTCATCAGAGTGCGTATAATCAATTCTATCAGCGACAGGTATTATGGTTATTAAGAGAAGGATTTCTAACTCAGGTATTGTATATTAGAGGCTGCCACGCGCGACCATAAATAGTCGGGCTCATGGCTAAAGCCCCTTCGGGGCTTGAAGGAAGGGCGCTTCAATGCCATTGAGCAATAATCCCGGCGGTAAGCCGCCGGGCGGCGCTGGCGAGGATGAGGAATTCTAATTGCTCACACTATTTCGGTATTAGTCAAAAGTAAAAAGTGAAGGAGACGTTTTTAGATGAATAAGGCCATTCCCATGCAAGAGGTAAAGCATATTGCCCTTGTTGCACACGATAATCGAAAAGAGGACTTGCTGGAGTGGGCGCATTTCAATCGCTCTACTCTGGCAAAGCATCATCTCTATTCCACCAGCGGCACAGGCAAAATGTTGATTGAAAAGCTTGACTTACAGATAATGAACCTGCTCAGCGGGCCATTAGGCGGCGACCAGCAGATTGGCGCGCGAATTGCAGAAGGCGAGATTGATTTCATGATCTTTTTTTGGGATCCGCTTGAACCAATGCCGCATGATCCGGATGTTAAGGCACTGCTGCGAATTGCAGTGCTCTACAATATCCCGGTGGCAAATAATCGCGCAACGGCTGATTTTCTGATCTCTTCGCCATTAATGAACTCGAAGTATGACCGCAAGCAAACTAATTATAAGAATCGTTTGGGGCGTTAGCGCCACTATTCGAAAGTGAAGTCGATGACCGATATTATTGTTAGGAATTGGAATGATCTGAACGATAAGCTGTATCATGGCTCTTGGAATGAAAGGCTTTCCCGCTATCGTTCGAACTATGTGTTCCGCGGGCTCTCGGATGCCAGCTATGAGCTCAAGACGTCGTTGGCGCGCTTGGGCAAGGATTGTGAGAAACTGGAGAGCCATCTGCTGCGCAATTTTCGAAAATACTCCCATCGCGATGCCGTGCCCGGCGATTCGGCCTGGAACTGGCTCGCGGTAGCCCAACATCACGGCCTCCCCACCCGACTTATGGATTGGACATATTCGCCATACGTGGCGGCGCATTTCGCTACTGCTAATCTAGATCATTTTGACTGTGAAGGCGTGATCTGGTGCGTCGATTACGTGCGTACCAACCAACTCCTTCCGGGAAAGCTTAAGGCGATTCTGGATGAAGAAGGATCGAATGCTTTTACGGTGCAAATGCTCGATAGGGTTTCGAGCACAATTCGGGAATTTGATAGTTGTTTTAAGCAGCCTAATGTCGTGTTCTTCGAACCGCCATCTCTGGATGAACGGATCATCAATCAAGGCGCCCTTTTCTCAATGATGTCCAGCCCGGTTGCTGCCCTCGATGAATGGTTAGCTCAAATCCCCGATTTATACTACCGCGTCATTATCCCCGCCGAGGTGAAATGGGAGATTCGTGACAAGCTCGATCAGGCCAATATCACTGAAAGGGTTCTTTTCCCCGGCCTGGATGGGCTCACTCAATGGATGCGGCGTTACTACCTTACGATGCCAGGAGAGGACGATATTCGCTCGACATGAATATGGGCATCTAATGAATTGTGCAACTCAAGCCGAATGTAAATACTTGGGATGGGGATGTTGAAAAACATATTTGCCCAAAAAAAGAGCATGGTATATATGGGGTGGAAGCGGAGCTTCCACCCCATATTTACGCCATTTCCCTATTGGTGGACGCTTACATAATTACCGCCCTGGTTCCGGGGCTGAAGCCAGAAGAATTTCAGATTGAGATTCAGGATGACATCCTCAGGCTGCGAGCAGAGGCAATGGCGGAGGAAGATAAAGAAGGCTAGCGTTTACTAAGAGAAATCTATCATGCCGAGATTGATCGCCGGATTCGATTGCCTGAGCCGGTGGCGGCTTCGCAATCCGATGCCCGAATCGAAAACGGCATTTTAAGAATTCGGATTCCGAAAGCAGAAGAATCTCCCCCGAAGACGATAAAGGTCAAAGCCCTTTAGTTGGAGGAAGGGTTCTGGGGTACAATGAGCGGCAAGTGTAAATGAGAGCGACGCATGTTTCCTCTTAGGGATACCATAAAATCTCGGTCATTCCCGGCAGTCAACCTGGGCCTGATAGCCTTAAATATTCTCATCTTCCTCTGCGAAGATAGTCTTAGTCCGGCTCGTTTGGAGAGCCTTTTCAGTATAGCTGGTTTGATTCCATCGCATTTATCGCTCGCCCATCCAGTGAGCCTGATAACATTGATATCATCGGCGTTTCTGCATGGAGGCTGGTTTCATTTAATCAGTAATATGTGGATGCTCTTTATATTTGGAGACAACGTCGAAGACCGGATGGGGGCGGGCCGATATCTTTGCTTTTACCTTCTTTCGGGGATAGTGTCCGGTTTGGCGCAGGCTTTTTTTCTCCCACAATCATCCATGCCGACTATCGGAGCGAGC
>DAOVFE010000035.1 GCA_030673085.1 Anaerolineales bacterium
CTAAGACTCTATTCTGTTCGTTGTTGCTAAATTTCTTCATCCCGTCTTTGATTATCCATCTTGCGTCTTTGTTTGGGTTTGCTTTGGCCCATTTTGTTAAAAACTTTGCCACCTTGTCAGGATTTGCCTTTGTTATTTCTCTCAATATCCAGGATACTGCTTTCCTAACATCTCTGTCCTTGTCCTCCATAACCCTATCAAGCAATTGAAAGACTTTATCAGTAGTGGGGAGTCTTTTATATCCCCGCAAAGTAACAACTCCAAAACGCCTGATCCACTTATTTGAGCTCTGAATCCATTTTTCTGAAAGCGGCAAAACGAGTTCAGGATTGGAATATACTATTGGCTCTACAGCATACATGGCAAGGCTATCACAAACAGACCAGTTATCAATATCGGGTAATGCCAAAGAGATAAAATCTAAACAGATTCCTGGATTCCTCGGGCCAAACTTTTCCAAACTTTTTCCTGCTATCTGCTTTGCTTCATAAGAACCTTCGAACCAAATAGCCTGGATTAATCCTTGAGCTTTATCTGGTTCCATCCGGATGAATTTCCCTATCTCAGAGGCCATAATCCACAAGATGGGCTTAGGAACTCCGTAGAATCTTCCGGTATCAGGAATAATCCTTTGATAGTTACTTGTCGCTTCTCTATCTACAAGGGATTGAAGCAGTTCTTGCAGACTTTTGGCAAACTCAATCGGTCTATCTGCATTTTCGAGCGTTTCCTTTATCCTTTGTTGAATCGATTCTTTATCCATATTCAGAGCCTTTCACATCAGTAACCAAATTGCGTGAAGCAGCGCTTTTATGTTAATGGTAGTTATGCCCGATAGCAAAAAGCCGGTGAGCGACGTCGAGGTGTATTACCTTTATGGAACTTCGTCGCAATACTTCGTCGCACCTACGCCGTGAGCGCACTCGATTTATGGGGGGAATTAGGCAACCGGTAGGTTGCTGTAACGATGGTTATTAGTATGTTAATAAGCGACAGATTCAACCTCTCTTCCGTCGCGGATTCTTCAATCCGGTTGTGAGTTTATTCCTTACCTCTCGCTTTACTCGTGCGGCAAGGATATCTTCATATTCACTCAGAAACTTTTGCACTGCATCTGGGTCATGGACAACCAGCTGGCGCAATGCCCAGGACTCGGCTTTTAACACCATATCATCATGATCGTCGACTAAAAAGCGGCACACCTCAAGGGTACGCGGAACATCCCCCATACCCCCCTGAGACCGCATATTCAGCGCTACCGTGCAGACTAATGACGCTCGTCGCCACCAACGATCTTCTGAATGAGCCCATTTGTGAATCAACTCGTTAGACACTTGCCCATTCAACCAAGCCGGTCCGGCTAAGGAGCGGGCGAAGGTGTCAACCGACCACCAACTGTTAATGCCGCGACCGAGTTGCTCCAATTCTGCTTCTCCAATGCTTTGAAAGGCTGCTCTATGGTTTTGAATCAACTCATAAGGAAGCCATCGGTAGCCGTAGTTCTCAAGCAGTTCTCTTGCCAATTCGAGGATGAACTCTGGGCTTGCCTGTTTCAGCATTCGGGAGTACTTGCGGCGGATTGCCCGTCCGTTCGCTGTATTCCGAACAGACAAGGCACGAATCTCTGCATCAATCTCAGAGGCGACTTCTTTCGCGCTGTTTAGATCTAGGAGTTGATCCATTGCTTACCCCTTATGCTAATGTTCATCTAACGATTCGCTCTTCACCCGCCGGGCGGATGAAAAATACTGCTGCTATCATAAGACAAATTATGATGTGTATGTAAACGCTTGTTTTTTGGCAATATAAGTACACCACTTATACGGCTGGTTGTAGAGCTTACTTGGTCCGGTTGTGTTTTATTCGCGAACAGCAACGTATCTCAAGTATCCTTTCCCTCTACAAGATCAGTTGCCGCCATACATGGTCGACACCCGCAGCGGGAAAACCGAGATGATGTACGCCAGAAGCATTAATAGAATCACCGAACTGAATGTGCGGGCTTCGATTGTTCTCCCGAAAACTCGCACAGAAGCGTGATGATCCTGTGCAAGGGATAGGATGCGAATTAGGAGAAGCATGGCAGGAAGGAACAAAGCCAGCATGAACCGGTTACCAGATGCAATCGGTGTATACCACGCATACAGCAAGAGGTATCCGGTGAAATAGGCGAAGATGAAGAAGAGCCGGATAGCATTTGCAGGATTGAACAGCCGGGATAAGAGCACTCCCTTGTTTTGAAAGATGAGCAAGGCCGCGAAAGTGCCATACATAATAATGAAAAATGCATATCCGTAAGAATTAGACGCCGCGGAATGCAATATCATTAGTCCTCGAGCGAATCGACCGATTATCTGCCCTGGCGTGTGCTCCTGGATGTACTTATGAAAGCCCGGGATCTCATCTTCTGGCATGTCAGGCCAGCCTACAGTATCTCCGTGTATGCGCGTTCCCTCGCTTGCTTCATGCCACGAGTCATACCAAATGTAGAATGTGGAATTGACGTTGTAGAAATAGCTGCCGAAACGCTCCTTGCTAGTATGGATATACGGGAATATCACCAGGAGGAAAGCCACAAGAAATACGCTGATGCTGTAGATATGTGTTAGCAGGATGGGCTTTATCGGAGATGCTGGCTTATCACAGGCTTTCTGCTGCTTATGATGGTCGATTATTTGAATAATGGCGCGCAGGATCAAGCACACCAGGCAGAGCACGATAGCGGGGAGGATGGAGGCTTTTGTTAAGTGCGTAATTCCGCCTATCAATCCGGCGGCTGCAGCAATGGCTATGCGGGGGCGTTTTAGCAATTCAAGGATTAATACGAAGAGGATGAAACTCTCCTCGTAAAAAAGCAATTCAGGCTGAAAAAATGGCGCTTTATAAATGATTACGGTGAATGACACAACTAGTGTCGCGGCAAGCGCATCGAGAGGCTTGGCATACCGGTTGAAGATGACAAAGACAATCCCCAGGACTAAAAGGGCAATGAATGTCCCCACCTACTTCCCGAGCGCGAAGTACTCCTCGTCCGGCATCCCGTCGTGGTAGAACAGCGCCATGATGGAAGGATACGCAGGCATCCTGTTTCTCCCGGTTACAAACCGGAAATTGGTCTGAGACAGGTTCTTGGCATCCTGCATATAAGCAGACTGATCGGTCGAACACATGTCGATATTGACGAGTGCGGCCTGGCGCTTGGCGCCCCACACAAAAAGAGCTGCGCTGACTAGGATAAGGATGAGAATAAGATAGCTTTTTCTGGTCATTGTTTCTGCTTTCCGAGCGGCTTATGGCCGGATACTATCCGGCGCTCGCCGGCTCATCCACTATTTCTGGCTTATGGAATCCCTCTTCATAATGCCCGGCCTTGGTGCTTGTTTTATTCGATTAGCCAGAATATAAATGGCCGGGGTTGTAGGCACTGAAGGGCGATAGTCCTGAGCGAATATTTAAACAAAACCCGCATCCGAAGGGGCAAAATTCGGCAATGGGGGATGTCCCTAAAGGACATCCCTAAAGGAATTCCGAGGGTTTTGTCATTTGCTGAGAATCCGAGCAAAAAGTCTTCTTGATAATAGACTCAAGATCATATCTTGTCGAGTCAGGGAAATCAAATAAACCATTACATCTCCTAATAAGGCGGCTATCTATCTAGCCGGGGCTTTTCCGAGGTTTGTAGATACTAAGCTGTTCATTAATGCTTCATCGATACTATCTGGTTATTTGATATTAGAGCTTTTGAGGGCCGTTGGGTGACATGCACTCCCATACAGGGAGCAAACATTTGAACATAGTGTCCTTTAGAATCGATCTATGTTTATGCGTATATCATGCCCAGAATGGCATTTCTCGCGCTTATTCTTAATATAAGTAATCATGCATTTTTGGCAAATTAAGGTGGATTATTAAAAACCTACAAGTATGCCTGCGTCTTATTGATTCTTGGCTGTCTGCTGCCAGGCGGCCCGCAGGCGCCGGTATGTGGCATCCAGCGCTTCCGGAAGTACCCGAGTGTCTGCGGTTGTGGTCATGAAGTTGGTGTCGCCTTCCCAGCGCGGAAGGACGTGGATATGAACATGCTCGGCGATGCCGGCGCCGGCTGCTGAGCCAAGGTTAATTCCAACGTTGTATCCATTGGCTTCATATTCTTGACGGAGTATCATTACCGCCTGCTTTGTTAACAGCATTAGTTCAGCCAAAACGTCCGCATCTAGATTCTCGATGCTTGGCGCGTGCGTATAAGGCACGATCATCATATGGCCATTGTTATATGGATAACGGTTGAGAATCACGAAAGCGTTCTGGCCCCGGTGGAGGATAAGGTTAGAAGGGCCGTCGTTTTCTTCAAGGCAATCGCAAAATAAGCAACCGGAATTTTTATTGGGTTGTTCCATATAGGGCATACGCCATGGCGACCAAAGATGTTTCATTATCTCTCTTGCGCATTTTAGCAGAGATTATGCCAATTCGTAAATAGAGAGCGTTGAAAAAGGCAAATATTTTTTTCAACACACTGTAAATAGCTGGCATGCTTTCTGCATATAAAAGTATGCGCCGATAGCGATAAAGGGCCGGCCTGATGATCTGGCGGAGCATATAAAGGGCATTAAATCCAGCCAGTTGAGCTTCAAAATAATAATCCGGCTTTCGATTGACATCGATTTGCAATAGGGTACACTGATAGCGCAAGGTGATCTGGAGGTGCAGAGATGCTAGATGACGAGCGTAAAGGCGATTCAACCATCTTTGAGGAAGAAGCATCCGATCCATTTAATGCATATTCGCTTGAGGACAATAGTGGCGGGCGCGCTCTGGGGATGACGGCCGGCCAGCGTTTTTTACTGTCGCTTATGCTATTTATCGCGGTCGCGATCGTCGGCTTGATGGTTTTATTGGTTGCCGAAAAGATTTGGATTTATTGAATCGGAAGCGGGCAAAGGCGAAAAAGAAAGACAACAGATGCGGCTTTAATTATGGGAAAAAGCCAGAATACCCCGTAGCTTGCTGCGGGGTTCTTCACTTTGAGCCTTATTCTCTATATTTTGTAAGCTAATCCCTCCGATTGGGACGCGCAGCGCCCCAATCTGTCTTTTAACAGCCCCACTTCTTATAAAAAATGCGGTACATCCGTTCACTTTCCGCATTACATTTATGATTGCACTGAAAAAAGCCCATATACCATATATACCCCCTTTTCCTACTGGTGGACGCTTTTTTCAGTGGACTCATTCACTTTCTTAATCCGGTAAGAAGCGTAAAGTGATGGCGTCTGCCGGGCAATACGCGGCCAATCATGATTTTATGCCGCGAAGCTCTCGGGGTTATCAGACTACAGTGATTCCGGAGGTCGATAAAGGAGATTTTATACACAGGGCCGGCATTGCAAGACCTACCCAGGCCTTTGGAGCGAAACACTCGGCGCGGTATAATTATGTAGCGCCCGCCAGGCAGGCGGGCGTTTCAACCGATTCTGATGAAAGAGAAATTACAAACTATGGATATTGGAACAGTTCGACAGGTCGATATAGATGAACAGATGCGCGGGGCATATCTGGATTATGCCATGAGCGTAATAGTCTCTCGGGCATTGCCCGATGCCCGGGATGGCCTAAAACCGGTCCATCGACGCATCTTATATGCAATGTACGATATGGGCATTCGCGCAAATACCCCTTATCGCAAATCGGCTCGTATTGTTGGTGAGACTCTGGGCAAATATCACCCCCACGGCGATGCGGCCATCTATGAATCCATGGCCCGTATGGCGCAGGATTTCTCGATGCGCTATATGCTGGTCGATGGTCAGGGGAACTTCGGATCGATTGATGGCGATTCTCCTGCCGCAATGCGCTATACCGAAGCTCGTCTCGCCCACATGGCCGAAGAGATGCTGCTCGACATTAATAAAAATACGGTTGATTTTGTAGATAACTTCGATGGCTCGCTTCAGGAACCGACTGTCATGCCATCGCGTTTGCCCAATTTGCTGTTGAACGGCTCAGCCGGAATAGCAGTGGGCATGGCGACCAACATCCCCCCGCATAACTTGGGTGAGCTTACGGATGCAATCCGATTGATGGTGGATAACTATGACCACCTGGATGAGATTACGGTTGACGAACTGCTGGCTTGCATTCCGGGTCCTGATTTCCCAACCGGCGGCATGATTATTGGCGCCGAGGGGATCCGGCAAGCGTATTCAACCGGAAGAGGACGAGTGGTAATTCGGGCGATGGCTCACATCGAAGAGATGGGCACTAATCGTCACCGGATTGTGATCACTGAATTGCCATATCAGGTAAATAAGACCACCTTAATAGAGCGCATCGCTGCCTTGGCGCGTTCGGGCCGGATTGATGAGATTTCCGATCTAAGGGATGAGTCTGACCGGCGGGGCCTGAGCATCGTAATCGAACTCAAACGCTATGCACAACCGAAAAAAGTGCTCAATCAGCTTTTCAAGTACACCACTCTACAAACGACTTTCGGCGTGCAGATCCTGGCGCTGGTTGATGGGGAGCCGAGGCTGCTTTCACTCAAGCGCGCGCTGCAGATTTATATCGACCATCGCCGCAAAGTTATCACCCGCCGTACGGAGTTTGATCTCGGGAACGCTCGGGCAAGGGCGCATATACTTGAGGGTCTGCTCATCGCCCTGGCAAATATCGACGATGTTATTAAAACTATCCGCCGCTCGCCAGATGCAGATGTCGCTAAAGAGCGGTTGACTAAATTATTCAAGCTATCAAAGAAACAGGCTCAAGCGATCCTCGATATGCAGCTTCGAAGGCTGGCTGCACTTGAGCGCGAAAAGATCGAAGGCGAATATAAGGAATTAGAAAAAAAGATCGCTTATTTGGAAGACTTGCTTGCCACTCCGAAAAAGATCCTGGCCTTGATTATAAAAGACTTGAATGAAGTAGTTGAAAAATTCGGAGATGGAAGGCGAACGCGGATTGCGCCAGATGCCAATGAAGAATTCAGCGAAGAAGATTTGGTTGCTGATGAAGCGGTTCTGATCAGTATTACCGAGCGAGGTTATATTAAGCGAGTTGTAGCCGGAACCTTCCATCGCCAGGCTCGTGGTGGCAGGGGCGTTAAAGGGCACAGCATGCGAGACGAGGATGAGATTAATATGCTGGTGCCGGCTCGCTCACTAAATACCATCCTGTTTTTCTCTGACCGAGGAAAAGTCTATTCCGAGAAGGCCTACCAGATCCCGGATGCGGATCGGACTGCACGCGGCATTCCATTAGTGAATATCCTCGCCCTCGAGCCGGGCGAAATGCTTACCGCAATGACTGTTGTACCTGACTTTAATGCTGCCCAATACTGCATCATGGCGACACGTAATGGGAAGATCAAGCGGGTTGCGCTTTCGCGTTTTTCTTCCGTCCGTCCATCGGGTTTGATCGCGATTACTCTTGATAAGGATGACGTTCTTGGATGGGTCTGCCTGACGAGCGGCGATGACGAAGTTATCATCGTGACCAAAAACGGTCAGGCTCTGCGATATCAAGAGAGCAAAGTTCGCTCTATGGGCCGGCCGGCGGCCGGCGTTAGGGCCATTAAAATGCGCCCCGGAGATTATCTGGCCGGCATGGACGTGGTTGATCCGCAAAGCGATTTGTTGGTTGTAATGCAAAATGGCTATGGAAAGCGGACGCCGGTAAAGGAGTATCCTATCAAGGGGCGCGCTACCATGGGAGTGATTACCCTTAGCAAATCGAAGTTTGATGTAACCGGGCCAATCGCTGCCGCTGGAGTAGTCGCGGATGATGATGATCTTACAATAATTTCTAGCGGGGGCATCATCATTCGAACCAAAATCAAGCAAATTAAACGATGTGGCCGGGCAACTATGGGGGTCCGGGTAATTGACCTTAAAGAGGGAGAAATCGTGGCTTCGGTAGCCCGGATTGCGGCTAAAGATCTCAAGCAGGCCGGGGTTGAAGAGTGAGATAATCGCCCGACTATTAATAGTCTGGATCAAAGAATGATTACGAGTAAGTGCCCTTCAGCTATGAACCCGGTAGTTCACCACTGGACGTAGCTAGTATTGATGATGAACTCTGGTTCCCCGTTGTTTTTAGAGGAAGACCTTGATATTCACTCGAGTTCCAGCCGATGACCATGCCAACCAGCTTGTTGGGGGATGCCAGTTTCATTGATCAACTGCTTCGCCATTGAAGCCAGCTGATCCGGATCGGCGCTGGAGATGAAAGTCAGGGTTGCATCTTTGCCGGCCGGAGCGGCTAGACCATAACGATCAAGCGTTCGAGCGGTTTGACGGGCAATCGCTGGCGAGGGATCGATAATTTTTACTTCAGGTCCAACAATTTGCTCGATCAGGGGGACGACGACTGGGTAGTGGGTACAGCCGAGAACTAATGTGTCAACATCGTCTTCAAGCAGAGGCGTAAGCGCTCTGCTGAGAACGTCGTAGGTCTCTTTGCCATTGAGATTGCCCATCTCGATCAAGGAGACCAGACCGGGAATCGTCTGTTGGATAATCTCGGCGTCTTTGGCAAAGCGCTCGACAACTGAGGCGAATAAAGCGCCCTGATAAGTCGCCGGCGTTGCAAGCACTGCAATTTTGCCACTGTGGCTGGCTTTTGCAGCAGGCTTAACTGCCGGCTCCATACCGATAAATGGTGTATTTGGAAACGTCTTCCGGAGATATTTAAGGGCGGCTGCGGACGCTGTGTTGCACGCTACTATGATTGCTTTGGCGTTTTGAGCGAGCAGGAATCGGGTAATTTCTTCAGAAAAGAGCCGAATCTGTTCGGACGGACGTGGCCCATAGGGGACATGTGCTTGATCTGCAAAGTAGAGAATCGATTCATGGGGGAGTTGCTTCCGAATCTCGCGCAGAATTGAAAGTCCGCCCAATCCGGAATCGAATACGCCTATCGCTCCTTTATCCATATGTGAAGGTTACTACCTGCTGGCGGCTGAAGTCAAGGCCGAAAAGATGCTCAGCATATCCTCCCGATCAAGCAATCGTTCCGGATGCCATTGGACGCCAAGCGCAAAAGGATGTTCAGGTAGTTCTAGAGCTTCAATAATCCCATCTGAGGACCAGGCAGTGGCTATCAGGTCTTGGCCAATGTGTTTCACGGCTTGATGATGGGAGCTATTGACGATTAGATGTTCTTTTCCGATGATCTTATATAAGCGGGAGCCATGCTGAAGGCGGATCGGGTGCATGCTTTCAGAGGAGGAGTTCAAATCTCGAGTATGCCGGTGGGCATTAGCAATCTCACTAGAGATATCCTGGGTCAATGTGCCGCCCCGAGCGATGTTCATTACTTGCATGCCCCGGCAAATTCCCAGGACGGATTTTTCCTCATCGAAGGCAAAGCGCGAAAGGGCAAGCTCAGCGCTATCTTGCTCTTTGAGGACTTTTCTAGTCTTTGCATTGGGATCAGCTGTATAAAGGGCTGGGTTGATATCACCGCCACCGCTGAGAACCAGGCCATCGATGCTGTGAAATAATATCTTGAGGGTGGGAATAGGAATTCCGACCGGAATTAAGATAGGAATTCCACCGGCTTTTTCGATCGCCAGGGCGTAAGCAGCGGGAAGGGAATACCGCTTTGACGGGGAATCTTTATCAGTAAGATAATTTGTGGAAATGCCGATTAGCGGCTTAGGCATCCGGGACATGGGATACTGAAACGCAGCAGTATAGCCGCGCCTTTCGGATTGGTCCGTTAGTTGCGTTTTTCAGTGAGCCGCGCTTTTTTACCAGTCCTCTTTCGCAAGAAGTAGATTTGAGCTTGGCGCACGTGTGCACTACGCTGTACGGTCACTTTTTCGATCCGAGGGGATCGCAGTGGAAAGGTTCGTTCAACGCCGATGCCATGACTCGCAGTCCGGCGCACAGTAAAGTTGGCGTTGTTTCCGCCCTTACGCAGACGAATGATGGTGCCGCGAAATTCTTGAACCCTTTCGCGATTACCCTCTTTGATTCGTATATGAACGCTAACAGTATCGCCCGCACGAATGTCGGGGATATTGGGATTGATCGGAGCCTCAACCGCTTTTACTAGATCTGGCATGATAATCTACCTTTAATAGAATTACATACTTCCGGCCGCCCATTTTATTCGATTAGCCAGAATATAAATGGCCAGGGCCGTAGGCACTGCAGGGCGATAGTCCTGAGCGAATATTTAAACAAAACCCGCACCCGAAGGGGCAAAATTCGGCAATGGGGGATGTC
>DAOVFE010000196.1 GCA_030673085.1 Anaerolineales bacterium
CATGCGACTAGTCATATCGGTACTTACGCTCACCGAGAGCACCCAATGAAGAGGCGCTTCTCGCCGGCGATTGTAGATCCCAACGATCTTTTCGAGCCAGATAGCGCGGCGGTTGGTGAGGATATAATAATCGTTGCCCCAATCGACCAATTGCCATATCGCCAGGGCAATGCTTAGTACGCCTGTAGCAACTGCACACCACTTCCCAAATGGATTTTCGTTAGCATAGGCCCACCAGCCAAGGCCGACTGCGCCCAATAGAAGCAAGATTGGCCAGGTCAAAGCCTGGTAGAGTAACATTGAATGCTTGCGGGCCAGGCCATAGATGACTTCATTCTCACCCAGCCAGTTGAACTGCACCTTCTGGGCCAGGCGGCGGCTTTCGGCGGCAAAACGCAGCCGGGCGAGTGCATCAGGATGTGACTTCAGGAAAGCCATCAGCGATTCTCGATCCCAGCGATAGATTGTGGTAGGCTGGATAGTACACATGGAGGCCAATATTGGCTGTGGGAAGATGATCTCGATTTCGCCTAGCATATCGCCGGCAACCAGAGTCGCAAGTATCTGCTGGCGGCTATTGCGGTCCTGCCGGACAATCTGTACCTCGCCCTCAGCTATGAAGCATAAACTATCCGGCGGAGCTCCTTGTTGGGCGATTAAATAGCCCGAATCATGGTCTTCTCGCTGGAGGTGCGGAACCAGAGTATGGAGTTCTTCTTCCTCTAAATCGCGCAAGAAATATGTCCGGCGCAGTATTTCAATAGCTGAAGGAATGGTCATGTCCACATTGTAGCACGCACTATGTCTGATTGCAGAGAGGGTATGCTATAATCGATTTCGCCCGGGAGGCTCTTCTGTGGCCAAGAAGAAAAAAACTTCTACAAAACGTAAGCCGCGTCGGCATACTACCTCACGTTCATTGAAATCTACTTCGAAAAATACGAAGCGTGCAAGCAAGCGGCTTGCAAGCAAGCGAACAAGAGGATCGCGCAGTGAATCCTTGACCGCGAAGCTTGCCCGCGCTTTTCCGCGGGAGCGAAGGAAGGATCTCCTGGGGCTATTTATGGCCGTGCTGGGACTTCTGACCATTCTGAGTATGCTATCGCCTCAGCAGAACGCGATCACACGCGCTTGGATTGTCTTTTTAGGAAGGGGTTTCGGCTGGGGTCGATATGCCATTCCATTAATTCTCTTGGCTTGGGGTATATGGGTGCTTTTGCGCAATATGGTCGACCAGTTGCCCCAATTGCCTTCAGATCGAATTATCGGCGGAGTAATGCTCTACCTGGCTTTGCTGATGCTTATGAATGCCTTCATCGGAGTCAGTGATTTTGAAGCGGGAATGGCGGAAGCTGACATGGGGCGCGGCGGCGGAGCCGTCGGTGCGGCTTTACTAGTGGGGCTCCTTTCGAGTTTAGGCAATGCCGGCACCGTAGTCGTGCTGGTTGCATGGATTCTGGTAGGAACCGTATTGTTAATGGGCATTTCGCTGCCAGATATGTTTGCTACCGTGGTTGAAGGCATGCGCTGGTTAATTGAAAGGATCATTCGACCGCAGCGAGCCGAGCCCCTTCGAGATTCATCCCCGGCGGCAGCAGAGCCTCATGACGTCGCTGCAGGCGCTGCTAAAAATACAAGAGCGGAGGCGAGATCAGCACCGGGAATGGATGTTGAGAAGCGGAAAATGGCACAGGCTGTGATTGAGCCGCCATCCGCAGTACCCTCATTATTTTCTACACCTCCCGATCGCGTTTGGGAGCTTCCTAAGATAGAGGACATCCTTAAGCTGGGCACGGAAGGTAAATTCGATCAGAATCAGAACAAGGCACGGGCGAAACTGATCGAGGAGACATTGGCTGCTTTTGGCGCGCCGGCGCGGGTTGTCGAGATTAATCGCGGCCCGACGATTACCCAATTCGGGGTAAAGCCGGCCTACTATGAGGGGCGAGGAGGACGGCGAGTCAAGGTAAAGGTGAGCAAAATATCTGCGCTGGCCGACGACCTTTCGTTGGCTTTGGCGGCACCGTCGATTCGGATCCAGGCGCCAGTCCCTGGCAAAAACTTTGTGGGCATCGAGGTTCCAAATACAGAGATCAGCCTAGTAGCGCTGCGGGCTGTTATGGAATCAAAGGAATATCAAAAAATTCAATCCCCGCTTCGAATTGGGCTTGGACAGGATGTCTCCGGCAATGCAGTCGTAACCGACCTGGCAGTTATGCCACACCTTCTCATTGCTGGAACCACAGGCTCGGGTAAGTCGGTGTGCATTAATACTATTATCACCAACTTGCTTTTGCAGAATACACCCGAAGAGCTCAGGTTTGTGATGATCGACCCTAAACGGGTTGAGCTTACGCTCTATAATGGAATTCCTCATCTCTTAGCGCCGGTGATCGTCAATCTTGAACGAGTCGTACCGACGCTGCAATGGGTTTCGCGGGAGATGGATCAGCGCTACCATGGATTTGCCAAGCAAGGCGTCCGCAACCTAGACGAGTACAATAAGCGCATGGCCCAGATCAACCAGCCGGGAAAGCCTTATCTGATAGTATTGGTCGATGAGCTGGCTGATCTAATGATGATGGCGGCCGACGAAACCGAGCGGGTGATTACCCGCTTAGCACAATTGGCGCGGGCAACCGGGATACACCTGGTCATTGCGACCCAGAGACCTTCAACCGATGTTGTCACCGGTTTGATCAAGGCGAACTTCCCGGCCCGAATTGCTTTCGCCGTTGCCTCCTCGATTGATAGCCGAGTAATCCTCGATCAGCCGGGTGCCGAGCGCTTGCTTGGCCGTGGCGATATGCTCTTCAATCCACCCGATGCATCGGCGCCGATTCGAATGCAAGGTGCATTTGTCTCTGAGGAAGAGGTGTATCGCTTGATTCGCCACTGGAAGAACGCCGCGCTTAGCGGAGAGACGACTCAACCTAGCAAAGCTGTTCCGGCAGAGATTATCCCGCCGGGCGCTGAACTTACCCAAGTGCCGCTTTGGGAGGAGGTTACCCGGCAAAAGGATAGTCAAGATAGTGTCTATAACGAAGCGGTGGAACTTGTTCGCCGGATGCGGCGAGCCTCAATCTCTCTCCTTCAACGACGCTTGCGCATCGGTTATACCCGCGCGGCACGATTGATCGATCAGATGGAAGAGAATGGGATTATCGGGCCTGCGCAGAGGGGTTCGAAACCGCGGGAAGTGATCAATTATGGAGAGCTGGCTGGCGCGACAGCGCCGCCGTCTGAAGGTAGCGCCGAATAAGCAATGAGAGGCGGAAGCATCGTATGCCATCAATTAAATGTATTAAAAACCAAAAGTGAAGATCCATATAACGCTGTAATGATGGAGTTAAGCTGCCGATAAGGATTGCAACCCGATTGAACTCATGCTATGATTTATTAATACTTTTTCGGGGCTCAAGGATTGTATCGACTATATAGTAATCGCCATAGAAGAATGGATTGTAGACGGCCGAGGAAATCCTTGCGCCACAATTTCCTATTTATTTTCCCTATGGAGGAGAAATAATGCAAAAGAAGATGTACTTTGCCCTTTCGTTCTTAATTGCAGCGTCGCTCTTGCTGGCAGCATGCGGCGGCGGCGCACCTGCCGAGGAAGACAAAGTCAAGATCTGCCAGGTGACCGATACCGGCGGTATTGACGACAAATCCTTCAATGCAACTGCATGGAAGGGTGTTGCGGACGCGGTTGAGGGGCTGGGCGTTGAAGGCAAATATCTCGAATCTCAGCAGCAGACGGATTACGAGAAGAACATTAATGCCTTCATTGAAGAGGAATGCGATCTCATAGTCACAGTTGGCTTCCTGCTAGGTGACGCTACCGCGGCTATGGGCGAGGCCAATCCGGATGCAAAATTCTCGATCGTTGACTATGCCTATGATCCGACTATCCCGAATATCCTGGGACAGGTCTTTGCCACCGAGCAGGCGGCGTTCCTGGCCGGGTATCTATCCGCCGGTCTTACCACGACTGGCAAAGTCGGCACATTTGGCGGCATTCAGATTCCACCGGTGACTGTCTTCATGGACGGCATGTCCCTTGGCGTCGATTACTATAACCAGGTCAAAGGCACGGATGTCGTGCTTCTGGGCTGGGATCCAGCCACTCAGACTGGTCTCTTCACCGGGAACTTCGAAAGCACTGATGACGGCCGGGCTATGGGCGAGAACCTGATGGATGAAGGCGCCGACATTATCATGCCGGTTGCTGGCCCAGTTGGCCTTGGAACGGCTGCCGCTGCAAAAGAGCGCGGTGGTGTTTATATCATTGGTGTTGATTCGGACTGGGTCCTTACCAATCCGGACTATGCTGATATCACGCTCACTTCTGTCATGAAGCTAATGGACGCGACCACCTACCAGGTCATCCAAGCGGTTATTGATGGCACCTTTGAAGGCGGCGTAGTCGTCGGCACATTGGAGAATGGCGGCGTCGGGCTGGCCCCGTTCCACGAATTGGATTCGTTGGTATCGGACGAGCTGAAGGCCGAGCTCGATGATGTGAAGG
>DAOVFE010000399.1 GCA_030673085.1 Anaerolineales bacterium
TAATCTATGGCTCGACCTCGGACACACCGGCTGCTGCGCCTACCTTGCTAATCTATGGTCACTATGATGTCCAATCCGCCGCGCCTTTAGCCGATTGGAATAGCGATCCCTTTGAACCTGTTTTGCGCGGCGATAGCTTATATGCACGTGGTGCGGCCGACATGAAAGGCCAGATCATGGCTTGCCTATGCGCGCTTGAATCCATCAGCCGCACCGGCCCCACACCAATTAATATCAAATTCTTGATTGAAGGCGAAGAAGAGTTAGGATCCCCTCATCTGGGAGACTTTCTAATCACTCATCGGAACTTATTATCCTGTGATTTCTCCCTGAATCTCGATGCCGGGATGGCCGGGCCAAATAGCCCTACTATTGTCTATGCACTGAGGGGCGCAATGCTGTGCATTCTCCAAGTTACTGGTCCCAGCCACGATTTGCACTCGGGCATCTTTGGCGGCCTGGTATACAATCCGATTCACGCGCTCAGCGAGCTTATCGCCGGATTGCATGATGCCGCAGGGCGAGTCACCTTGCCTGGATTCTACGACAATGTCCGTTCAATCTGCGTCGAAGAGCAGGCCGAACTAACTCAGATAGCTCAGGATGAAGCTCTTCTAAGCGAACAACTCGGCGTTTCGGCGCTATGGGGTGAGCATGGTTATTCTCCGGTGGAATGGACCAGCATACGGCCGACATTGGATGTAATTCAATTCCAAGGCGGCCATCCCAAGACAGCCATTCCTTCCGAGGCCACTGCGTCAATCAGCATGCGCCTGGTTCCCGATCAGGATCCCAACGAGATACATCAAGCACTGCGGCAATACTTGGAAGCTCATTCGCCCTCAATGGTATCCTGGGATCTCCACTGGCAGGTCGGCATCCCTCCCTCGTTGATGGATCGCGGCTCGCCTGGCGTGCAGGCCCTTAGCCGGGCGCTGGAGTCGGCCTGGGGAAAGCCTCCCGTATTTCGAAGAGGCGGCGGCACCATTCCGGTTGTGCCTATGATCCAGGAGATCCTTGGAGTTGAATCCCTACTTACCGGTTTCTCACTCCCCACTGACAATATGCACGGCCCTGATGAAAAAATCCATCTGCCTACTTGGAAACGCGGGATTGCGGCTGTAATCTACTTCATCCACAATCTAGCAGAGCAGGCCCCGGGCTAGAAGCACGAGGCCAAGTAGCGTTCTCCCTTATATGCCAGATAATGTCAGGCTGCAAGCGCCGCAAATTCCGTCACCTATTCCGGCCGGCAACTGTAAGATGGATGTAAGGTTGTCCAGCATAATATCATGGCAAAATATATAAGAGATAAAACAACTGGCAGGTCGCTATCGGCCAAGATAGGCTAATCGATGCTTACTAAACGAGAAAGTGTACTCATCGCTGATGACAACTCGATAGTCCGGCAAGGCCTGCAATTATTCCTCGAAGAATCGGGGATGGAAGTTGTTGGCCTGGCAGCTGATGGAAAGCAGGCAATAGAGAAAACACAGAAATTGGATCCGGACCTTTTATTGCTCGATATAGTCATGCCCATCATGGATGGCCTTCAAGCGCTTGCTACGATAAAAAAGTCCCAATCCCGCACCAGAGTAATTATGCTAACCGCAGTTGATGATCCATCCACGCTGAAGCATGCTCTTGCTTTAGGAGCGGATGCCCTGCTCTTGAAAGATGACGGTCCCGATTCTCTCAAAAGAGCCATCAGTGCCGCATTGGCCGGAAATATGCTCTATATCGGCTGGGATGCAATGAAAGCTGGGGCAGGCCTGGCTTGATGATTTCTATAGCGTAATCCCAGCTTGATCTTCCTCCAACTTCAATAGAAATTCGTTTAAATAGCGCGTATGCCTTCATGAATGCGTATGCGGTATTCAGCCAGAGCTTCGCTTCTATTTAATATCTAGCAGCTTATTAACCAATAATCTCGCTTTTTCAATATCCTCATGATTCCGTAGAGAGTGTTGAAAAAGAGAGGAATCATGGGAAAAAGCCAGGAAACCCAACAACTTGATACCATGAAAGCGTTCCTCGCTTTCTGCTAAACTGAGAGTTATCGGAAAACTCAGTACAGAGAAGGAGGAACGCCATGTATACATTCTACCTTGG
>DAOVFE010000291.1 GCA_030673085.1 Anaerolineales bacterium
AGAAAGCAGATGGATTTCGTAGAGCTAAAATGCAAGAGCTGCGGCGGTCCGATCAGGAACGAGGATATTGACTGGCATTTTGCAATGGCCCGATGCCCTCATTGCGGAAGTGTTTTCAGTCTAAGGGGCATTCCTGGGCTGGAATCCAAAATTGAATCCTTTTATGCTGAACGTCCTGAAGTTTCAATGCCCAAGGGAATTGAAGTTGTCAATACTGAAGGCGGTCTAGAAATTTCCCGTCGTTGGTTTGGTCCGAAATTTTTATTTATGATCTTATTTACAGTGTGTTGGGATGGATTCATGCTTGTCTGGCATGGAATTGCCTTATCCACTGGTCAATGGTTTATGTCGGCCTTTGGGATTTTACACACGGCTGTTGGGATTGGATTGGCCTATTATTCGCTTGCGGGGATTTTAAATATTACGTTTGTTTCGGTTAAGATGGGCGAGCTTAAGATTCAACACTATCCTTTGCCTTGGCCGGGTAATAAAAGCGTTCTAGCTGCTGATATTGATCAAATTTACTGCAAGGAAAAAATAAGTCGCTCCGATAGTGGCAATAACACTAGCTACGAAGTACATGCGATCATGAAAAATAAAGCAAAGGCAAAATTATTGGAGGGATTGGATCAAGAGGAACAGGTGCTCTACATCGAGCAGGAATTGGAACGATACCTGGGTTGCATGGATAGACCGGTGCGGGGAGAAATCCCGCGCTGAATCAGTTTGAAGAAACCTCATCTGGCAGCTTATTATTGAATGAAAAATAAGGAGGCGATATCCCCGGTTACTCTCAATTCAATCGGGATTTCGATTCGTTTAACCATCATCGCACTATAGTGAGCAACAACGTGCGTGGCACGCTGTCAGTTATCCTGGCTTTTTTCCATACAAAAACGGATTAGAATTCTCAAGGAATATTTTAAGGAGGCAGTCGTGGTGATTCCTACTCCAAAGGAGCTGCTAGATTTTTCAGGCAAAAGTGTCCTTATCACCGGCGCCGGGCGCGGCCTGGGCACTGGAATAGCGATGCGGTTCGGAGAGGCCGGGGCTAATGTCGTAGTGAATTACCATTCTAGTCGTGAAGGCGCCGAAAAAATTGTCTTGACGCTCAACGAAATGGGAAGGCGAGCAATCGCCGTGGCTGCGGATGTCACCCATAAAGTGGAGGTAGAGCGGTTAATTAAAGAAACGGAAGACGCTTTTGGCAAACTTGATATTCTGATCAACAATGCCGGCATTTATCCGCTTTCACCGCTGCTGGAAATGAGCGAAGCGGAGTGGCATGAGGTGCTCGATGCCAATCTGCTCAGTGTATTCTTATGTACCCAGGCAGCCGCTCGTCAGATGATTGCGCAAGGAACGGGCGGGGCAATTGTTAATATCGCCTCGATTGAAGCCGAGAATCCGGCGCCGATGCACAGTCATTACAATGCTGCCAAGGCGGGAGTATTGATGCATACCCGAGCTGCTGCCTACGAGCTTGGGGCGCACGGCATTCGGGTCAATGCTGTCTCTCCGGGACTGATCTGGAAGGAGGGGATAGAGAAGGAGTGGCCTGAGGGAGTGGAGCGCTGGAAAAAGGCCGCGCCTCTAGCCCGACTTGGCCGGCCTGAAGATGTGGCCGACGCCTGCCTATTCCTGGCTTCACCGGCAGCTCGCTGGATTGCCGGAGTAAACTTGCGGGTGGACGGGGGTGTGATGTCCACTCCGGCATTCTAATCTGAGGGGAGGATGTTGAAGAATATATTTGCCTATAAGCGGTTATGGACCAGCTCATTGGCAAATTGTAATAACCTCTAATTATCTGCTTGCTGGCTTCGACATATCCCCGGAATATCCAAAAAGCAGATAACGTGCAGGGGAAATCGGATTTATGTCATCTAAATCGACCTAGGACTGCGCATAGCCATATTATTGGCTATAGCAGGGATGCTGAAAGGAAGTATGATGCTAACTGCAAAGGAAATTATCGAGTACTTTGATTTGAAACCATTACCGCTGGAAGGCGGTCACTTTATGCAGTGGTATCGATCAGACGAAAGGATAGCGAAGGCTGCTCTGCCAGAGCGTTATATCTCAGACAAATTTTTTGGGACAGCTATTCTCTACCTCTTGAATCCAGATCCAGCTTCATTCTCTGCTTTGCATAAACTTCCCACGGATGAGCTTTTCCACTTTTATCTGGGAGACCCGATTGAGATGCTGCTGCTATTTCCGGATGGATCCAGTGAAAAGATCACTCTGGGGCAGGACCTGCTCGGCGGGCAGAAGGTGCAATTTAATGCCCCGCGGGGCGTCTGGCAGGGATCGCGCTTGATTAAAGGCGGCGCGTTTGCACTGATAGGTACGACTATGGCTCCGGGATTTGATTACTGCGATCTTGTGTTGGGAAACAGAGAGGCGCTGATCAAATCCTATCCCGAGAGGGGCGATTTAATTAGAGCATTAAGCCGGTGAACAAAGACGGGATTCTTACAACCTACTGAAGCATAGAAAGCTATGGGAGGGTTATCCTGGTAGATTCGCGCCCAATGGTAAAGGAGAACGGCCGAGAGGCTAAATGTGGCAATATTCTGCTGTGAGCAAACCGAAATCTTGCGGCGAAATCTATTTGGCGGGGCGCTCATCTCATGGCTTTAAATGGCTTTGCCTTGTTATTAACAAGGCGTATTTCGACAATTACCGGGAATGAATTATTATATGTACAGTAATAAGTACGATAATTATTTGACAAATATTGTACATAATTACGTACATTCTTTAAAAGTGAGCGAATTATGTTCAGAACAACAACTGTAACTGAGCTGCGATCCGAACTTGCAGCTTTACTTAGCGATTTGGACAACGGTCCTGTGATGGTCCTTTCGCACAGCCGGCCGGCTGCTGTGCTTGTCGATCCCGAGATGTTTGATGCTCTATTGGAAAGCTGCAAGCTGCTTGAAGATTTTCTCGACGGTCGTCGTGCGATCACCGAGTACCTTGC
>DAOVFE010000416.1 GCA_030673085.1 Anaerolineales bacterium
GACGCCCGTATAGCGGAGATTGCCGAGCTCGCCGGACATGGAGAGGAATAGTATCAGGAAATCAGGCCGAAGGGCTGAAGATAAGATATTGGGCTGAGCGCGGCCGCGAATGAATTTGCGGTCATGACTGCTTAAAAAAGCTTTAATATGTGAAGAGTTTTTCCCTGCTGACGGCCTCTTTTTCCGGCAGACTTGGCCATGCAAAAGAGCGTGCAGCTTATTAAATAAACGCCGGCGACTTCGAATTGTTTATGAAGTCGCCGGTGTATGATTTAAAGCGGGCTGCGTGGCCGGGGTAATTATTTAAAGAGCATTCTAATAGAAATACATTTTTCTATTGCTTGAACGCAATGCTATTGCTGACTGACCTTGATAATCTTTTTGGTTACGTTATTTGATTCATTGCTTTCAGCGACCGCATTTCCAGAATCGGCGACAGCCTTGATAGTAAGTTTTGCATACCAGCTGGAATATCCAGGATATGCAGATTGAAGCACCTGGCCGCCATTCTTTACCATGCCGCCATGCACGACCCAGGTGATTGCAGGGCTTGGGGCGTTTTCACTCGCCCACCATTCAACAGCGAAGTCTGTTGTAGTTGTAGCGCCCTGATTATAGACTGATACTTTAACAAGTACTGGCTGGTGTTGAATCGGCGGGTATGGAACAAGGGTGATATCCGTAATAATCAAATCGGGCAGATCGGGTACAGAAGTCGGCTCCGGCACCACAATCTTGACCCAGAAACTGTTCGAAGCGTTTCCGCCAATACCGAATATGATGTTATCGGATGAGCGCAGGCGGAAGTAGCCCTGGTAGGTCCCCGGATCAGTTGGAGCCGTCAGGTTTACCGAAACATCCACCGTAGCGCCCGGCGATACCGTTCCCGACGTCAATTGGACTGCGCTTGGGGCGCCCATCTGGTCTCCATGATCAAAGATTAGATCATATCCGGAAGTCCAGGTGGAAGTGCCGATATTCTTGAGACGCCAAGTCTTAGTGAATGCGGCGCCGGCGTTGACTTCAGAGCCATCCGGATAAGTAATATCATCGATAAACTGAGCCCAATTGGACGGAATAGATGTCGGCGTGGTCGAGGGAGCTACGGTCGATGAGGGTGTGATGGTCGGCGTTTCTTCTGCAATTGGGGTTTCAGTTGACAAGTCTGGCGGAGGGGTTTCAGATGTCGGCGCCTCGGCTGCCTGGGTGAGCTGAGCGACGACGGTCTGCGCTACTTCGGTTAGGACGACTTCTTCTTCGCTTGGCTCGGGTTCTGTAGGACTAAATCCGGGCATATTGCAGGCGGCAAGAATTAATGCGAGTAAAGTCAATAAAGTAAAGGCCTTAAATTTGGCAGTCATGATCTATACCCTTTCTTTTATCTTCGGCAAAAGCGAATTAAGCCAGCGCCTGGCCCTTCAGGAGGAATGGATCGTTGCTATGTAAAAAGCCGGCCTAGAATGTGCAAATATACAGGCCAGCTTTCCTCCTTTTGCTTGCCTAGAGTTTGGAGTTTCTTTTTAAAATAGCTATGGCTCAAAATTCTTATGGGTATCATATCCAATAATGGCGCAATATTCAACTAGAAGCGAGAGAGTGTTGAAACAATAATTCGTAAATTATATATGGGGATATCCCGAGAAGTCAGTTTATGGGAAAAAGCCAGAATCCCCCGCAGCTTGCTGTGGGGATGAATGGCAAGCGGGGGTTTGGGGGCTGCCGCCCCATGGAAAAAGCCAGGAAACCCAACAACTTGCTGTAGGGATGAGTGGAAAGTGCGGGTTTGGGAGCTACCGCCCTCATTATGGCCTTTTCCTTAGAAGAAGGGGCTGTCTGAAAAGTCGAAAATCGCGAGTATCAGCCCCACCAATGAGCCAGATTCTGTAATAATCAAGCATAAACTCCCCACTTCGCGACTAATTTACTCAGTGCAATTGGGCCAGCTCTCTACCGACCCGCCT
>DAOVFE010000128.1 GCA_030673085.1 Anaerolineales bacterium
AACACTCGGAGCACTTCCGCTTCGGTGCCCTTATCCCGACCAGTAATCACACGAACCGTATCGCCTCGCTTAATCTTTATCTTTCCCATATGAAGTCTCCTACAAAACCTCGGGGGCCAGCGAGATGATTTTGGTGAAGCCCTTTTCGCGAAGTTCCCGCGCCACTGGTCCAAATATTCGAGTTCCTCTTGGATTACTTCCATCAGTATCCAGGATCACCGCAGCGTTATCATCAAAACGAATATATGACCCATCATCACGGCGATATTCCTTCGCTGTGCGTACAATCACCGCTCGAACGATCTCACTTTTTTTAACCGCGCCATGCGGGGTAGCTGCTTTCACGGTTCCCACAACTACGTCGCCCACTCGTCCATAGCGTCTTCTTGATCCGCCCAAAACACGGATAACCAATAGTTCGCGTGCACCAGTGTTATCCGCGATTTTCACTCGGCTTTCTTGCTGGATCATTCCGCCGCCTCCGCTGCATCTTCGACAACCGGGGCTTCGCTATCAGCTTCAAGAATGATTTTATCCATATGGCGTACGATTTGCTCAACAACCCATCGCTTTCGCTTCGATAGCGGTCGACTTTCGACGATTTTTACCAAATCTCCTGGCCGACAGCCAATCTCATCATGAACCATGTAATCCTTCCTGCTTCGCATAACCTTGCCATAAAGCGGGTGACGATAGCTGGATTCAATTCTCACCGTTATAGTCTTAGGCATCTTGGCTTTGGTAACCTTACCGGTTAGACGACGTCGATTATTTGTCATAGCTCACCACCTTCGCCGGCTGCAGCCAATTCAGTTTCCCGTAGGATGGTCAACAGGCGAGCAATCTCTTTTCGCTGAGATTTAAATCTGGATAAATCGGTTAATTGCCCCGTCGCAGCCTGGAATCGAAGCTTGAAATGCTCCTCTCGCGCATCATCCAGGTGAGCGCGGATTTCTTCGGTTGAGAGGGCTCGGATTTCTTCTGGTTTCATTGTCTATATCCCTTCTCGCCGCTCTGACCGCTTGGCAAATTTAGTTTTAATCGGAAGCTTATGCGTCGCTAGCCGCATGGCTTCACGTGCGTTTTCTTCAGAAAGGCCAGAAATCTCAAACATAATTCGCCCCGGCTTTACTACGGCAACCCAGTGATCAACTGCGCCCTTCCCTTTTCCCATACGACTTTCGGCTGCACGCTTGGTCACCGGTTTATCCGGGAATATCCGGATCCAAACCTTGCCGCGCCGGCGCATAAAACGTACTAGCGCCCGTCGGGACGCTTCGATCTGGCGGGCCGTAACCCATCCCGGCTCAATAGCTTGAATCCCATAATCACCAAATTCAACCGTAGATCCACGGTATGCTTTGCCCTTCATCCGTCCGCGCTGTTGCTTGCGATACTTCACGCGTTTTGGGAATAACATTCGATCACCTCATAAACCACGAGCAACGGTTTCTGCGACTTACTCGCTAATATAGACATCAGTGGCCCCTGGCTCCTCTTCCGCCTTTGGCAGGATGTCTCCTTTATAGATCCACACTTTAACGCCTATTCGCCCATAGCCTGTTAATGCCTCGGTGCAAGCGAAGTCAATATCAGCCCGCAGCGTTTGCGCTGGCACACGACCTTCTCGCACCCATTCCCGGCGGGCCATTTCGGAACCTGATAGCCGACCTGCGCATATTACCTTGATTCCTTTTGCCCCGTTTCGCATTGCATTGGTTACCGCCCTCTGCATTGCCCGGCGATGACTAATTCGTCTTTGAAGCTGATTAGCTATGTTCTCGCCTACAAGATGAGCATCCAAATCTGGATTCTTGATCTCCTCAATATCCAATTTCACCTTTGTGCCCGTCAGAGCCTCAACCCTACTTCTCAGCTCTTTTACCGTTGCGCCCTTCCGCCCTATCACGATTCCCGGACGGGCTGTGTGCACCATTATATGAACTCTGTTCGGGAAGCGCTCAATCTCAATCTTCGAGATTCCGGCTCGAGGGACGATGTTATTTACCAGCTCTCGAATCGCCTGATCTTCATGTAGCCGTTTAACATATTCATCGCCTTCAGCAAACCAGCGCGATTCCCATGTTTTATTAATTCCTAAACGGAACCCAATGGGATGAACTTTGCGCCCCATACCTGCTCCTTTCGCATGACCCTACTTTAAACCTTCTTCCCGCTCACGCAAGATCACCGATATATGCGAGTTGCGGCGCAGGATTGGCTTAAATCTCCCACGGGCACCAAATCGTCGCCATTTCCGAGTTGGCCCCTGATCGGCAAATATTTTATATACGAACAGATCGTCCCGACTTATTCCATAATTCTCTTCGGCATTTGCCATAGCCGAATGCAGTACTTTATACAATGGGCGGGCCGCCGCTTTCGGCGTAAAGCGCAGAACGTCCATCGCTTCTATAACGTCAAGTCCCCGGATAAGATCCATCACCAGACGCACCTTCTGCGCGGACATGGGTACGTAGCGAGCAGAAGCTTGAATGTCTTTTTTTTCAGCCATCATCGCCTACCTTACCTGCGTAGTCCGGTCTCTCCCAACGTGTCCACGAAAAGTACGAGTGGGAGCAAATTCACCTAGCTTATGACCGACCATGTTCTCAGTGATATAAATTGGAACATGGCGGCGGCCATCATGAACCGCAATGGTATGACCGACCATCTGGGGGAATATTGTGCTCGCCCTGCTCCAGGTCCGAATCACTTTCTTCTCGCCCTTCTGATTCATTTCTTCAATCTTTTTCAGCAACTTTGGGGCGATAAATGGCCCCTTCTTCAGAGATCGCGACATCTTTCTACTCGCCTCCGATTACACTTCCATTCAATAACTAGCGACGCCCCTTCGAGCGATGACGGACAATATTCTTTTCCGTCTTCTTATTTCGCCGAGTCTTATATCCAAGGGTAGGCTTACCCCATGGACTCTTAGGACCGGGCAGCCCAATCGGCTGGCGACCTTCGCCGCCGCCATGCGGGTGATCACGGGGACTCATGGCCGAACCGCGGACTGTTGGGCGAATGCCCATGTGCCGTTTGCGTCCGGCCTTCCCCAATTTAATGTTGCTATGATCCGGGTTGCCAACCTCGCCAATTGTGGCGTAACATCGCTGGTGAATCCGCCGTACTTCACCCGATGGCAAACGAATCAAAGCGTATTCGCCTTCCTTACCCAGCAATTGAGCCGATGTGCCGGCTGCACGCACCAGCTGCCCTCCACGGCCCTCGTATAGTTCAATGTTGTGTACCATCGTGCCCACCGGAATATTGGTTAGTGGCATACTGTTCCCGGGGCGTATCTCAGTCTTGGTGTCAGATATCACTCTATCGCCAACTTGCAGTCCAAGCGGAGCAATAATGTATCGCTTTTCGCCATCCGCATAATAGAGTAAGGCGATGCGGGCTGAGCGGTTTGGGTCATATTCGATCGCTGCCACCTTAGCCCCAATTCCCCGCTTATCTCGCTTGAAATCTATCAAACGAAGATGCCGCCGGTTGCCGCCTCCACGATGGCGGACGGTCACCCGTCCATATACATTTCTGCCGCCATGCTTGGACTTAGAAACTATCAAGGAGCGCTCCGGCTTTGTTTTGGTAATTTCCTCAAACGTCGCGCCGGTCATGCCACGCCGGCCCGGCGAGGTCGGCTTGTACTTCTTTATCGCCATCACTTCACCCCTTCAAAGACATCGATTGTATCGCCGCTTGCCAGCGTCACAATCGCTTTTTTATAACCCGATCGTCTCACTACTAAGCGACGGCTCCGCCCCTTAATTGACCGCTTGGCTGGCATATTGAGTACATTAACGCGGTTCACAGTTACATTGAACAGCATCTCGACAGCTTCTTTAATTTGAGCCTTTGTGGCCACTCGATCAACTTCAAAGGCGTATTGATTTAACACGCCGCTTTGATAATTCGACTTTTCAGTAATAATAGGCCGGCGAAGAATGTCATAAACCGTCGTCATCGCAAATCTCCTCATTCACCCAAATACGAATGAATGACATCCAAGGCTTCCAATGGAACGATCATTCGCTCATAACCGAGCATATCGCGGACATTGAGGTAGTTCGCCAACAATGTCTTAGCGTCCGGAAGGTTGCGCGCGGACTTCTCTACGATCTCATCTTTCTTCGGCAGCAGAATTAGAACGCTTGACTGCCCCACCAATCGATCCAAGATCGCGATCATTTTCTTGGTCTTTGGCTGCTTCATCGCTAGCTTATCTAGAAAGATAATCTCAGAATTAGCCGCTTTGAGCGAAAGCGCCGAGCGCAATGCGGCTCTCCGCATCTTAATTGGCATACGCTTGCTATAATCACGCGGCTGTGGCGTATGCACTTTTCCACCGCCAACCCACTGTGCAGCCCGAATTGATCCTTGACGGGCCCGGCCTGTGCCCTTCTGGCGCCATGGTTTGCGCCCTCCACCCGAGACATCACTGCGGCCTTTGGTCTTATGTGTACCAAGACGAGCATTGGCGAGCTGACGCACAAAAGCCTGGTGCATTAAATCCTTCTTGATGGGAGCCTCGAAGATCGACGGCGTCAACTCCACCTCATCAACCTTCTTCCCCTTCATATCTAATACATCTGCCTTCATTTCTGCATGCTCTCCTGCGCCTTCTGCTTGCGCGCCTCTTTAATCACCACTATCCCATCGCGAGCGCCAGGCACACTTCCATTTACACCAATAAGGTTACGACTAGCATCCACTAAAACAACGCATAAATTCTGCGATGTCACTCGATTCGAGCCCATATGGCCGGGTCCCCGCGAGCCTTTAAATACTCGGCCAGGCGCTGCACATGCGCCATGTGAACCAGGTGAACGCTGGCGATCCGATTGACCATGGGTAATAGGTCCGCCACCAAAACCATGTCGCTTCATTGCGCCTGCGAAGCCCTTGCCCTTGCTGGTTCCAACCACATCCACTCGATCGCCTATCACAAAGACATCCGCCATCAGCTTGTCGCCAGCCTCGAGATCGTCGATAGGCTTTATCCGGAATTCACGCAAAAAGCGCAATGGCGGCAGGTCATTCCTCTTCAAGTGACCCAATTGCCCCCCGGTCAGACGCTTGGGCTTTGCTTCGCCAAATCCAAGCTGAACGGCCGAATAGCCATCTCGATCCAGACTCCGGATCTGAGTAACATAGCAAGGCCCAGCTTCAATCAGGGTCACTGGTATAACAACGCCTGAATCATCGAAGATCTGGGTCATGCCCGCTTTTTTACCAATCAGCCCCTTCATCTCTTGTCTCCCAATATAATTTTTCGACAGGACTGTCAGCCTGGGCTCGGCTGCATCATCCCCGACCGCAGAGAAGTCATTCAATCGCCTGCAGAAAGTGCTTATCGCAATCTACAGCCGCCTGCATCTTTCCCCGCCTAACTATTCCGGCTATGCCGGTTTTTTACAGCAACTAAATTTTAATCTCGATATCGACACCCGCGGGCAAGTTCAGCCGCATCAACGTGTCAATAGTCTTTGAATCAGGCTCAATTACATCGATCAGACGCTTATGAGTACGGATCTCAAAATGCTCGTGAGAGTCCTTATCGATGAAGGTTGATCTCCGGACTGTGAATCGCTCGATTCTGGTTGGAAGCGGTACGGGCCCAACAACTTTGGCGCCGGTTCGCTCCGCAGTTTCAACAATCCGCCGCGCCGAGTGATCAAGAACACGGTGATCGTAAGCCTTAAGTCTAATACGGATCTTTTGCTTAGCCATCTTTAAGCACCTATTCTAGTATTTCAGTAATCACGCCGGCGCCAACCGTCAAGCCACCTTCACGAACTGCAAACTTCGAGCCCTTCTCCAGCGCCACCGGTATTATCAACTCCACTTCCAAATTTACATTGTCCCCCGGCATCACCATCT
>DAOVFE010000146.1 GCA_030673085.1 Anaerolineales bacterium
AGATGGTGATGCCGGGGGACAATGTAAATTTGGAAGTGGAGTTGATAATACCGGTGGCGCTGGAGAAGGGCTCGAAGTTTGCAGTTCGTGAAGGTGGCTTGACGGTTGGCGCCGGCGTGATTACTGAAATACTAGAATAGGAGGAATATCCGCGGCGGCAAGGAAGAAATGTCGATGCGGTAGATAACAATGGCAAAGAAAGGCGTTCGACCTGTTGTTACACTTGAATGTAATGAGTGCCGCGAGCGGAACTATACGACTGAGAAGAACCGTCGCAACGATCCCGGAAGGATGGAATTGCGAAAGTATTGTCCACGATGTCGTAAACATACGATTCACCGCGAAACGAAATAGAGACAGTGTGAGGTTTTGCAAAGGCCAGTAGCTCAATTTGGTAGAGCACCTGTCTCCAAAACAGGGGGTTGTGGGTTCGAGTCCTGCCTGGCCTGCCTTTATAGACAACGACGTCGCTCTGAAGAACGACGTCGTTTAATCTGAGGAGAGATATTTTGGCAAAGAAAAAGTCGGCCGCTCCGAAAAAAAAGCAGAATGCTATCTCTCGTTACTTCCGCGAGACGGTGGCGGAGCTACGGAAAGTAAATTGGCCAACGCGCGAGGAAGCGACTAAGTTAACCTGGATCGTATTGACAGTTATTGTAATCATGAGTTCATTCCTGGGCATAATGGATTACATTTTTTCGCGCCTGATGGCATGGATAATCCAACTGGCTTAAATTTTTGGGATACTGCAATGAGCGATAAAGAATTAGAAAGCCGCGATGCAGCCGAGATGGATGAGGCCGAAATGGCAAATGCTCCTACTGAGGAGCAGATAAACTCAGGCGAAAAAGCGGGTTTCCCAATTGGCGATTTGGCCATAGACCAAACAATATCTGCGTCGGATGAAAAGAAGGCCGAAGAAATTGACGCGCGGCAGGAGATCTCAGAGGTTAGTCTGCGGCAAGAAGATGTAGAAGAAATCGCGCCGCAGGAAGATAAAGAAGACGGTAATCGCCATTGGTATGTGATCCACTGCTACTCTGGATACGAGAATAAGGTGCGTCATAATCTTGAGCAGCGAATCGAATCGATGGATATGAAGGATTTCATCTTCGATGTAGTTGTTCCGACCGAGGAAGAGATTGAGGTCAAGGATGGGAAGCGGCGCACTATTGAACGCCGCGTTTTTCCAGGATATGTGTTAGTTGAGATGGTTTTAAGCGATGAGTCCTGGCATGTGGTCCGAAATACGCCCGGCGTAACTGGTTTTGTAGGGATGGGCAATAAACCCACTCCGCTGAGCCAGAAAGAAGTATCCCGGATTATTAAACGCATGGAGGCTGATGCTCCGCGAATTAAAGTGGCGTATAAAGTCGGACAGACGGTACGCATTATCGATGGTCCTTTCAATGACTTCATCGGTACGGTTAACGATATCGATATAGAGCGGGCCAAGGTGCGGGTAATGGTATCATTCTTTGGGCGTGAAACACCGGTAGAATTAGATTTTCTGCAAGTAGATAAAGCTTAATGGAAGGCATTTTGCCTGTGTGGGAGAGCGGCCAAGGTCGCTCGCTATTACCACGAAAGGAGTATCTCTGTGGCAAAGAAACTTAAGGTTGTAGTGAAACTGCAAATTCAAGCCGGCAAAGCGAATCCTGCTCCGCCAATCGGCCCGGCGCTCGCTCCGCACGGTATCAACTTGATGGCTTTCTGCAAGGAATATAATGCACGAACTCAAAGCAAAGCTGGCGAGATCATTCCAGCCGAAATCAGCATATTTACGGATGGTTCTTTTAAATTTATCCTTAAAACTCCACCAGCTTCTGCGCTGCTATGCAAGGCAGCCGGGGTTGAAAAGGGCTCTGCTGAGCCCAACCGGGAGAAGGTAGGAAAAGTCACTCGAGACCAGATTCGAGAAATCGCGGAAATCAAAATGAAGGATCTCAATGCGCTTAACATTGAAGGCGCAATGCGCCAGATTGAGGGTACTGCCCTCAACATGGGAATTGAAGTAGAGAACTAAAAGTGTAAAAGTGGGAGGGAATATTCAGTTAATAGCCCGTTTGGACCACGAGGAGTGAAAATGGCAAAACACGGAAAAAAGTATCGTAAGGCAGCGGAAAAGATCGACGGTGATAAGCTATATGAACCAGAGGAAGCTCTGCGTCTGGTGCAGGAGACTTCTTATACTAAATTTGACGGCACGGTTGAACTGCATATGCGGCTGGGTATAGACGCACGGCATGCTGAGCAACAAGTTCGTGATACGGTTCTATTGCCGAATGGCTTGGGAAAAACAGTACTGGTATTGGCTTTTGCTGAGGGCGATGCTGCACGGATGGCCAAGGAAGCCGGTGCTGATATTATCGGAGATGATGAGACAATTAAAAAGATTAAAGACGGCTGGCTTGAATTTGACGCTGCAGTATCTACGCCCAATATGATGGGCAAGATCGGAAAATCCGGGCTAGGGCGCATTCTTGGACCACGGGGATTGATGCCCAATCCAAAAGCGGGAACCGTTGTGCGGGAAGAAGACCTGCCGCGAGCTATAAACGAGCTCAAGGCCGGGCGGGTCGAATTCCGTGTCGATAAAGGCGGAGGCTTGCATGTTCCGATTGGGAAAGCCTCGTTCGAAACTGCCAAATTGTATGAGAATATGGCGGCATTAATGGAAGCTATCAGGCGAGCTCGTCCGGCGGCGGCTAAAGGAACTTATATTCGCAAGATTACATTAACCAGTACAATGGGTCCTGGAGTTAAAGTGGATCCAAATGCCGCGCAAGCGATGCAATAGCTAAGGAACCTTGAGATTATGCTTTAAACGCGGATTTGTATTACAATTGATTGATCGCTTCGCCAGAGACAGCAGGCGCCTGGCATAGGTAATGGGCTTAATATCCTGCCAAGGTGAAGACTTACACGGGCACTTGCCCGTATCAGCAAGATGTTGATGGAGTCTTTGCTTAAGCGCCTAAGGTGAAGCAAAGACTTTTTTATTCGATTAGCCAGAATATAAATGGCCAGGGCCGTAGGCACTGCAGGGCGATAGTCCTGAGCGAATATTTAAACAAGAACCTGCACCCGAAGGGGCAAAATTCCCGCAATGGGGGATGTCCCTGAAGGACATCCCTAAAGGAATTTTAAGGGTTTTGTCATTTACTGGAAGGAGGTGAATTGATTTGGCGATTAGCAAAGAGCGTAAGATCGATCTACTGAACCAATACCGGGATTTGCTAAAAGGCAGTTCGGGCGTTGTACTGGCGTCCTATTCCGGACTCAGGGTAAGGGAGATGCAAGATCTACGGCGTAATATTCGTGAGGCTGGCGGCGAATTTCATGTAATAAAGAATAGACTGGTCAGACTTGCCTTCATGGAGGAGGGTCTTCCGATCCCGGATGAGGGGCTAAACGGCGCCATAGCTATCGGTTTTGCATATGATGATATCCCCGGAGTGGTGAAAGCAATCGTTAATCTCGCCCGCGAATCGGATTCGGCTGAGATTAAGGGTGCGGTCTTGAATGGAGTGGTTTATGATTCCAAACAGGTAAACCGCATCGCCGATTTGCCGCCTATGCCCATGTTACGGGTCCAATTGCTTGGCATTATCCAGGCTCCGGCGACGCGTATTGCTGGCGCGCTGGCAGGCTCAGTGCGGCAGGTAGTTAATGTAATCCATGCCTATTCCGAAACTCAAACATCAGCAGCGGCATAGGTGGATTGGATGGAAAAATTGAATGCATATAAATTTATGCAAAAGGAGATAGTATTAAATGGCAGATCTAGAAAAAATCGCTAAGGAACTAAGTGGACTGACCGTACTTGAAGCGGCCGAGTTGACGAAAATCCTTGAGGAGAAGTGGGGTGTTTCGGCGGCCGCACCGGTGGCAATGGCCGCCATGCCGGCTGGCGCTGCGGCGGAAGAGGTTGAAGAGAAGACCGAATTTGACGTGATTCTAAAAGAACTCGGTCCGAAAAAGATCGACGTCATTAAGGCCGTCCGCCAGATCACCAGCCTTGGTCTAAAAGATGCCAAGGAGCTGGCCGAGACTAAGGACGCCAAGATTCTTGAGCAGGCAGGTAAGGAATCGGCGCAAGATGCTAAGAGCAAGCTCGAAGCGGCTGGTGCGACGGTTGAATTGGTCTAAAATCTACCTAATCCTAATTACGAAGCCGCCTGAAATTGGCGGCTTCGTGCATTATATGGAATGAGTCCACTGAAAAAAGCAGCCAACAGTAGGGAAATATCTTTCTCGCGCTAGGGCTATTTTCAGCGCAATCATGGAAGGAATGGCCAAAATTTTTGCTGAATCAGGATTTCTAGCCTATAATTAAAGTCCTATTGTGCTTCAGTTAGCGGTAGTTGAAGCTGGAATGATCTCTTGTTTGGGTTTCGCCGGGGGTTGGAAGAAAAGGCAGAAACAGCATTATGCAATATACCTCCTATATCTGGATATCGATTGTATGCGCAGCCGCTTCCGCTGGTATGGGTATTTACGCTTGGCGACAGCGAAGCAAACCAGGGGCCACGCATTTTGCGGTTATCATGCTGCTGGTTGTTGCGTGGCTGTTGGCAAACATGCTGGAGATCACAAGTGTCGAGTTGCAGGATAAGATATTTTGGGAAAACATGCAATACTTGGGCTTTGTTGCTGCTCCTATAGCATATTTAACCCTCGCGCTTCAATATAGTGGTCGCAACCAATGGCTTACGCGGCGACGCCTGTTATTACTGGCGGTCATCCCGTTCATCACATTGGCGCTGGTCTGGACCAACGATTTCCATGGCCTGATACGGCGCAGTATTGATATAGAATCTGCCGGTTCTTTTACCCAAGTAGCTAAAACCTATGGTCCATGGCTTTGGGTCCACGCTGGATACACCTCTCTTATATGCCTGACGGCCATTTTTTTAGTTGCTGAAGCGCTACTAAATGCTCGAACATATTACCGCTGGCAGCATGTGACCTTATTAATCGGTTTTCTTGCGCTGCCATTTATTAGTGCTTTGTATATATATATTCCGGGCTTTCTTTCCCGGTTCATTCCAACGCCAGTTTTATTTGCTCCGGCTATCGCTGCGATTGCGTGGGGGCTCTTTCGCTACAACTTATTCAATTTAGCGCCAATTGCGCGCGATAGGATCTTTGAAAATATGAGTGATGGCGTTATCGTGCTGGATAGTCAGACCCGGATTGTTGACCTCAATCTGGCAGCCCAGCGGATTCTCGCCAGCCCGGTCTATAAAGCCATCGGTCAGGCGGCCTCAAGCGTTTTGAGCGAATGGCCTGATTTAGTCAGAGTGTGCTGCGGATCAGAAAATGCCCAAACCGAGCTTGTCATCGGATCTGGAAATACCCCTCAGTATTATGAGCTGCAGGCATCGCCGCTGACTCATCATCACCAGGATGCAATCGGCCGCTTGATCATTTTCCACAATATCACAAAGCGGAAACAAGTGGAGGAGAGGCTGCGCTGCCTATCACTAACCGATACCTTAACGGGATTACCCAATCGGCGTCAACTTATTATATCTCTGCAAGCCGAGGTCGCTCGAGCGCGCCGATACAGCATCCCGCTATCTATGATAATGA
>DAOVFE010000297.1 GCA_030673085.1 Anaerolineales bacterium
ATCCGCATCGGCGGCATTCCTCAATCGGTTATGCTTCGCCCGTAAGGTATGAAATGGCAAATGCTTATGCAGCTTGATTCAGATAGCCCTCAACTGTCCACCAAACCGGGGTAACTCCATATTTGGATGGACATGAGCTGACTTACATCAGTAATAATATGATAGCGCTGCAATCAATCCGTTTATGGGTCTACTGAAAAAAACAGTTGCCAGCCGAGAATACCCTTTCTCACATCCGGACTATTTTCAGTACGGCCTTATACGTAATTAAAATCTTGGAATAGCGCGGTACTTCCCTCAGGGTGAACCCAGGGTTGAATGCCAGGGCAGATAAGGCTCAAAATAACTATTGTTACCTTGCACCTTAAATGCAGGTGAGCAATACAGCAAGACGGATAAAAATATGGAGCAGTTTGTTCAGATTGAATCCCTGATACTCGAATTATTGCTAATCGTTGCAGTAGTAAGTACTGTGGTTCGCCGCTTACGCATTCCGTACACTGTAGCGTTGGTCCTTGCCGGCTTAGCTCTATCTATTCATTCAACGATTCAAATTGACCTCACTCCAGATCTAATCTTATATTTTTTGATACCGCCATTGGTCTTTGAAGCTGCCTATCACCTTAAGTACGATCAGCTCATGAAAGATATGCGCATGATTGTCTTGTTGGCAGTTCCGGGGGTTATTATCAATCTGTTGATCGTTGGCGGTATTATTGCCTGGGGGGCTGGGCTATCCATAAACGCAGCGCTGCTCTTTGGGGCTTTAATTGCTGCCACCGACCCAGTTTCGGTTGTGGCAATTTTCCGTAAATTAGGCGCGCCAAAGCGACTGGAATTGATGCTTGAAAGTGAGAGCCTATTCAATGACGGCACCGCCATTGTACTATTCAATCTTGCGCTGACGGCATCACTAACCGGACGTTTTGATCTGGTTAATGGCGTGGTTGATTTTGTCCGGGTTGCTGCCGGCGGAATCATAATTGGCCTAGTCTTGGGCTGGTTAGTATCAGCGCTAATGTCCCGGATTAATGATTATCTGATTGCAACGACTTTAACCACAGTATTGGCTTTTGGCTCTTATCTACTTGCCGAACAGGTCCATGTGAGTGGAGTCCTGGCAGTTGTCATGGCGGGTTTGATTAATGGCAATATTGGAGAGCGAGGGGTATCAGCTAGTACCAGAATAGTAATCCTCAATTTTTGGGAATATGTGGCCTTTCTGGCGAACTCCGCCGTTTTTTTGCTTATCGGATTGCAGATTGATATCGCAGCGATGGTCTCCACCTGGCAGATGATTGTCTGGGCGATCGGAGCCGTGCTGGCTGGCAGAGCAATTGTGATCTATCTGTTCTCCCGGCTTGGTGGCGATTTGCCCAGGGGATGGCGGCATATCTTGTTCTGGGGAGGATTGCGAGGGGCTATCGCGCTTGCATTAGCGCTAAGCCTTCCTTCGTCGCTCGGCCCAGAGCGAGAAGTAATGATCGAGATGGCCTTTGGTGTAGTGCTTTTTAGCCTTATCGGCCAGGGTTTGACAATCGAACCATTGATTCGGCGATTGAAACTAATAATTCGTAGCGAGGATCGCATTGAGTATGAACGTCGTCGTGCGCGAGCGCTTGCGCACCGGGCGGGTATTGAGCGGCTGCAAGGCATGTATGAAGAAGGATTGCTCTCCTCGCATACCTGGGAAAGCATTGCGCCGGTCCTGCAAAGCCGATTGGAGGCGCTTACATTGGCTGTTCGGGAGACGCTTGTTCAGAAGCCCGAACTAGAAGTGGATGAAATGATCGCCGCTCATCAAGAAGCGTTGAGAACTCAAAGGCTGTTGTTGACCGATTTGCGACAGGATGGTGTGATAACGGATGAGACTTACGAAGAATTAGTGACTGATATCGACATTTCGATTGATTCAGACGCAGATACCTGGGTGCACAATATTCTCGGCCGCGGTGCGCAGCGATTAATTAAGCAGCTAATCTTGGCGGTCATTCAGCCGCGCGATTTAGAATCTGCTACTAGTGCACTGACAATGAGAGGTTTTCCATCGACATTAATCCAGAGCAGCGGCGGATTCCTTAAACGGAGGAATAACATCCTTTTGGTTGGCATACCCAAAGGGAGGCTGAGCGATGCTGTCGATGGTTTACGCAGCGCTTGTTCAGGCCGAGTGGAATATCTCTCGGCTCCTAGCGTGCCGGACTCAATTCCTATTGGGGCGGCGGTCCCAATAGAAGTGCAGGGCGCGACTGTATTCATCTTTGATATCGAGCGCTATGAGGAATTGCATTCATGAAACTAATGTTGGCGATTATTGCCGATCAAGATACAGAGGCTGTGATTAGCAGCCTGATCGAAAATAAATTCAGAGTGACTAAAGTGGCATCGACTGGTGGGTTCCTAAGGAAGGGGAATACTACACTGCTGATCGGCACCGAAGGAAAACGAGTTGATGAGGGGCTTGAAATAATCCGCAATGCGTGTGCCGACTCTACAGAGATCGGACATCATAAGGCAACGGTCTTCATTCTCAACGTAGGCAGCTTTAAACAGCTTTAGATGCTATTGGCTGGCAAATTTTCAAGGCTTGGTTTATTCGATTAGCCAAAATCCCCCCTGTTCGTCCCCCATAGGGGGACTGTGGGGGACACGAGTCCTATCCCCCACACCCCCTGTGGCAAGCGGCCGTTGATTCAGCGGTAATACAGAAGGTTTTATCGGCCGCTGCGGAGGAGGTCTGTTAATCGCAATATTCCTCATTGTGGTGGTTAAGGTGAGCTTGCTTATTTCAATCCTATACGGCAATGATGGAGCGGAGCAGCGGCCGGCGGAACTGCAAAGGCATCAAGTTGTTCATCTAATCCCCCACACCCAAGCTCATCAGTTCTCTCTCCCCATTTGGAAGATCCTCCC
>DAOVFE010000277.1 GCA_030673085.1 Anaerolineales bacterium
ATGTGTTAAATTGGATGAAGATCTCTATAGAGTAAGAAAGGGCCAATATCGAATTATCTATGCCATATTCGATAATCGGGTTGTAGTTTTTATATGCAAGGTAGCTAGAAGAACAGAGGCGACGTATCGTAATCTCAAATCTCTAATAGATAGGGCAAATCGAGAAGTTCTCGGATAATGAGTCGCAGGAAAGGTTATTAAACTATTTGCCAGATTGTGTAAAAATCCATTCGCCTCATCATTACTCACCGGCATATATCAGATACGAACCGATCATACAAGTTGGACAATACGAGATACTAGCAATACACATTGTTTGCGTAAATACTAAATACTAACTCGATGAGCAATGATCTGCTTATCACAGCTTTCGATTGCTAAATGGGTTCATTTTAGATTGCCAAAAACATCATTGGATTGCTCTATGCTATGAAAGATATACTTAGAAGACTTGTTGGGAAGCAATATAGGGCTTCTAGCTACGGGTTTCGCATCCGTTTTAATTTACCAACGGGGCGCCAAGTTAATGAGCCCGCAAAGGAAGTCAAGATAGAAGTCGCCGGCATTAAAGAGGACGTACTCTTAAAGGCCTACGGTGCTTCTACAATTAAAGACGCGCACATTCTTTTGCTCATAGGAACTGGTTTTAATACAGAGGAATACGCATTTCAGGTCGGTGAGAGGATCCGGCGAGCACTGCTTCTCACAAGTACTTCTCTGCAATTGGGGGTAGATGTTGGCATGAAACCAATTAAATACGGTGATAATTCATCTGTTATCCAGTTTGCAGAAGAACAAGACATTCTATTACTAGAAGATATTCACGGCTTATGTACTTACCCTGAGTGCTACTCCAATATTAGCTTCGGAGAAGTTTTCCCACCTAATGTTGTTATAGGTCAGCCACTTGATAAATTACAAAAAGGGATCGAACGCTACTACAAACTTGACCTGAAGCTTAATCGAAAGCTTACACTTGCACTTGAACTTTACAATTCCTCATATTATGAAGCATCTTTAAAAGCGAGGTTCTTGACGCTGATAATTGCCGTCGAAGCGCTTGCAGATCAGAAACGCTTATCCAATGGCTTGATCCAATTGCTGGATGAGCTAATAGATCTCACGAAGCAGAAGATTTCCGGAACTGCTGCTGATTCCTTGGCTGATCGAATTGGTAACCTAAAGCGCGAATCAATATCAAAGAGTTGCAGCAATTTGATAGAAAGCTACTTGGGTAAAGAAGATACGAAATTCTTCAAAGATTGCTATGAAGTGAGAAGCTGTCTTATGCACAACGGTATTATAAAAGATCCAAAGGATTTTGGATCGAAAGTTCCCAAACTCGATAAGCTAATCTCGAAATTGTTGCTTTCAATGGCCGAATCAACTCCCAGCCCTTGAAAATGCGAGCTATCTAATAACTTGCCATGCAATGTGAGAAGTCATTCGCCTTATTATAAATCTCCCGCGGCTTCGAAAGCCGCGGGAAGTTTTTTTATTGAGCATATTGCCATATCAATTCGGGTTTAGGCTCAATGCCAGTTCTTTATTCGATTAGCCAGAATATAAATGGCCAGGGCCGTAGGCACTGCAGGGCGATAGTCCTGAGCGAATATTTAAACACAACCGGCACCCGAAGGGGCAAAATTCCCGCAATGGGGGATGTCCTCTAGGGACATCCCTAAAGGAATTTTGAGGGTTTTGTCATTTACTATGGATTGACCACGATTGCAACCGGCGCTTGCTCACCGTGTACATCCGGGTTGTAGTAATCATAGGCGTTGCTAGCCGGAGTCTGGGCAACGATTGGGAATTTGGCCTGCAATCGATACTCCAGGCTCATGGGTTCCTGATGAGATAGATTTCCAATATAGAGGATAATCTGGCGGCCGGTCAGCTCATATCGTTTTACCGTTGGGAAGGCATAATCCTCCGGGACGTCCGCATAACGATCCACCAGTGCATTCAGGTCTTCTGTCTTAACCGAAAATCCAGGCGGAATGCCTAGATCGATAAGCGCCCAATCGGCGCGTCCTTCTTGATTCAAGGTTACAGTCACTCCAACGTTGATTGTGTCATCGACATTAAGTTCGGTGCGTTCGTAGGTCACGTCGATGGTGACCAACTCGGGCTCAAGTGTATCTTGGATAGCTGCGATTTCGGCCCATGGCAGGTAGTAAGAGCCGCTGATTTGGTACATCAGGCTGCCTTGACCTTCAACCTGGATCGAGACCGTATTATGTGCGCCGGGATTGACATCGTCGAAGCTGACGAGCTGTACCACGTCAAAAGTCTCGGGAGTTACTGCTACGGTATGGGTCTGGCCGCCGTTTAGTTTTACGATGACCTGGGCATCGGTGTTTTCAGCGCCGGAACGAACGGTTTCGATCAGGGCTTTTAGCGAGAGCATGGTTGCCTGAGTGCTATACCAGGTGCCAAAGCTGTCTTTCTGGCGCACAAGGAATATGACCGCCGCGTTGGCGAGATCGGCGTGGCTATCTCCACGCAGGAGAGCGTAGGCGGCTAGAGCAGTGGTCTCGATGTCGGCGGTTTGGCCCTCGCTGCCCATAAAAGTTGAGGCTCCGCTGTTCCAGTAAGCTGCATCGCCATCATACTCGGCCATTCCTGCCAGCCGGTCGAGCACGCTTTCGGTGAAGCTGCTGAGCTGACCGCTCTCGCTATCTATTGCAACAAGGGCATTGGCAGCCAGCGCCAGTACGTAGGGGTCATCCACTTGGGAGAGCTGCTCGCGTACGAAATCTAACCCGGCCTGGGTTCGAGCGTCATCGCTAAATCCTCCATCCGCCAGCGCCCAGACGATGTAGGAGGTCACCGGAAGGCGATCGGTTTGCATCGTCAGGGTTGTCTCATGATATCCGCCGCCGGGGTCCCATGAACCATCAGAATTCTGGTTGGACAAGAGCCAATCAGCGCTCCGTTGTATCAGCGCGGTATCAATTGCATAGACTTTGTTCATATCGGTAAATTCCTGGATGGCAAAAGCGGTGAGCATGGTATCGGCAGGCGCATCGCCGAAGAGGCTAAACCCGCCGCCATTGACTTCGAAAGTGGTCAGGCGCTGGTAGCCGATATTTATATAATCCTCGGCTGTCATTTGCGTTTCCGGCGATATCTGCCCGGTAGTTTGCAGATAATCCAGCACCAGTATGTTGGGGT
>DAOVFE010000029.1 GCA_030673085.1 Anaerolineales bacterium
GTGAGATCGGTATCGGAGGAGTAGACGATGATATCATCGGTCGGGACCGTCAGCTCCTCGGCCACAATCTGGGCCAGGACGGTGTCGGATCCCTGCCCGAGATCGGTCGCGCCCATCAGCAGGTTGAAAGATCCATCGTCGTTCATTTTAATTGAGGCCGCGGCCATATCTAGACCGGCTACTCCACTGCCGTGGATCATAACCGACATGCCAATACCATGCCTGATAATGGCATCTCCCTGATCACGGTTTGCTTCGCGCTTTGTATAGAAATCAGTTGCTTTCAGGCCAATCGCTACACACTGCTCCAGGGCGCTGGTCGCCATGGCCTGTTTATACCCCTCACGCCCCTCCCCAAGCTTTTGCGCCATGTGCATCGGCTCATCCACTTTTAGCCAATTGTCTTTCTTGAAAGCTACGACATCCAGGCCAAGCTTTTCGGCGATCTCTTCCATCAAGACTTCGATGGCAAACTCACACTGCATAGCGCCATAACCGCGATACGCGCCGGCCGGGGGAGTATTTGTATAAACCACATCGCAGACAAATCGGGAATTTGGGGCATTGTAGAGCGTCAGGCCTTTGAATCCGGCCACCATCTGCACCGTCAGGCCATGAGTGCCATACGCTCCCGTATCGCCAATAAGATAAAGATCAGCCGCTACAACCTTGCCATTCGTCACCCCAATCTTGTAATTGATGATCTGGAGATGCCGGCAGCGTGAGCTGGTGAATTCCTGACGCCGGGTATATTCCATGCGAACTGGACGTCTGGTAGCTTTGGTGAGCTGCGCACAAAGATCCTCTAAAATCATTTCTTGCTTATTGCCAAACCCGCCTCCAATGCGAGGCTTAATTACCCGGATCCGCTTTATTGGCAAGTCAATCAAAGGAGCGATCATACGCCTTACATGAAAAGGCACCTGGGTGCTAGTCCGAATCACCATCCGATCGTCTTCATCCCAATATGTAATACAGACATGCGGCTCAAGATGGGCATGCTGCTGTTTGGGTGTGTGGTATTCACCCTCGAAGACGTGCTCGGCTGCGGCAAATGTGCCGTCCACATCGCCAACCTCGGCATCGATATGATAGACAATATTATGCTTGGCGTCGTAGATGCCTTCAGTATCGTCCTCATCATGTATCACCGGCGCGCCGTCCTGCATAGCCTCTTCAGCGCCGATTACTGCCGGCAAAACATCATATTCAACATTTATCAAACGTAGCGCCTTCTGGGCCAATTCCGGGGACTCTGCAGCCACAATCGCCACCCGGTCGCCCTCATGCCGAACCTTATTATCCAGGCAAACTTGATCATAAGGCAGAGGGTTTGGATAGCTTTGCCCGCCAGATGCATACTTTACCCTGGGCAAATCCTTGTACGTTAGCACTGCATGAACGCCGGACATCGCCCGTGCTTTGCTGACATCGATATTTATAATCCGGGCGTGGGCATGCGGACTGGTCAATAAGGCGCCATATAACATGCCTTCCATTTTAATATCGTCGGTGAACACAGCTCGCCCGCATGCCAGCTTTACTCCGTCGACTTTAATTTCTGGTTTGCCAATCACTCGTGTCTTTTCCATTTCCGGAGGAGTGAAAACCAATTGCGGTAATGGCACTCGACCCCCATCATGCCGATAGAAAGCATCCGGTAAAGTAATATCATTGATATCCTTTGGAAGCTCCTGCTCCAAAACGACTATGGGGCCGACCGCTTCACCACGCATCATGGCCGCTGCACGATGCACCGCTTCAACTATTCGAACGTAGCCGGTGCATCGACAAAGTACGCCATCCAGCGCATCCCGAATTTCGTCGTCCGAGGGATTTGGGTTTCGATCGAGCAGCGCCTTCGTACAAAGGATTTCTGCCGGAGTGCAGAATCCACATTGAATAGCGCCAGTATCGAGAAACGCCTGCTGGATCGGATGCAGCTTGCCATCCTTACTCAATCCTTCAACCGTGGTGATAGCATGGCCGGCAGCTTGAACGGCTTGGACTTTGCAGCTTCGCACTGGCTCGCCATCCAGCAGCACAACACAAACGCCACAAGTGCCGTCATCACAGCCCTTCTTCACACTCACGTATCTTTCGCGCCGAAGCACAGATAATAGAAAAGCCCTCGACTCAACCTGCAAATCTTTATCTTCGCCATTAATTTGCAATCTAATAGAGACCATTTCATCGTTCATGGCTAGTCAACTCCCTTCATGCAGGTTTCCAGCGCTCGCCGTGCCACTACTGCAGACATTTCCCTTCGATAATCAGCGCTGCCGCGAAAGTCGCTCACTGGATTCACCTCCAGCTTGACCTCTTCCGATACTTGCTGGATGAGCTCTTTCGTCAACAACTCGCCTTCCAGAGACCTGGCTGCCTGCGCCAATCCCACAGGCTCTTTCCAAACGCCGGTAAGCCCAAGCCTTGCCTGCCGGACTCGATTATCTACTAAATCGACTGCCGCAATTGCCGCTACAATCGGCTCATCACCCGGTGTACGCGCCAAATGAGCCTCTCCTAGAAGACGCCCAGGCATTTCTATAGGCAAACGCAGTGTTACTAATTTGCCGCGCTCGGCTATATTGTGCTGTAAATGCTCGCTCAGTATTGATGATCCACCCTCTTCATCTGAAATCACAACCCGAGCCCCGAGCGCCAGCAGAGCGGCGATCCATTGCGGCGCAAGACTTGGTGAATGAACGACCTGATCAACGGTGACCGTTGTTCGCTCATCCCAACAAATCGATTGGCCAAGTGTCCTATGAAACAGATCTTGGTAGGCCGGCGCATCATAAATCGCCTGCAGCGAAGCTCGAGCCCCAATAATCAGACTGCTTTCAGCTTCTTCGCCAGCCTTCTCGAGGATTCGAACCTCATTATTTCCGATTGGTTTCTTCATGACAAGGAACCCCTCCTCCCTAAATTCATCTAAGGGCATTCGACGTCTCCGCCGAACTATTACCCTCATTGCTCCCATCTCTTCAAACAAATGCCAGTCGAATGATCGCAGAAACATCAATTAATAGCATAATAATCAAACAGACTGACACACTAATTTTATAATCCATTAATGAGTCCACTGAAAAAGGCAGCCACCATCAGGAAAAAAGGGGCATACTTCGCCCACATTCCATGCATACCGTCTTCTCTCTCGCATTTTGGCTTTTTTCAGTGCAGTTATAGTATGATTACTTAGCTAAAAACAGCACCCAATCCATTCATCCCATTAAAAAGCCATCGTTCTATCCAAATCATCCATTTCCGAGATTCACGGCTATAGCAGAATGTTCAATCAATCACAATAATGATAAGTTAGAATACGTTGTTTAATTAATTCACAGGTCGGCTACTTGGAGAAGGCATGAACGCAATCGAAGTCGAACATCTTCGCCGCATTTATGTGACCACTATCGGTGTTATCCGGCGAAGCACCAAGGAAATCGTCGCGGTTGACGATATCTCTTTTCAAATATCACAAGGCGAGCTCTTCGGTTTGCTAGGACCTAATGGCGCGGGAAAGACCACGACGATTAAGATGCTCACGACCCTGCTTATTCCAACTAGTGGAACCGCTAGAGTATTGGGCAATGATATCGTGCGAGATGCTAAACACATCCGCCCGGTTATTGGTTTCATTTTCGGCGGCGAGCGCGGTCTATACTGGCGCTTATCAGCAATCGATAATCTGCGTTACTTCTCCAGCCTTTATCACGTTGAACCTGAAGTCAGCAAAAAGCGAATACCTTACTTGCTGGAGCTTGTAGGTTTGAAAGATCGAGGAAACGAAAAGATCGAAGGCTATTCGCGCGGCATGAAGCAGCGTCTTCATATTGCTCGGGCGCTTCTACATGATCCAAAGGTTCTCTTCCTGGATGAACCAACCCTTGGCCTAGACCCGGTTGGAGCGCGTGAAATACGTCAGACTATTAGCGATCTACAAGCTGAAAAAAAGACTATCTTACTGACAACCCACTACATGTTTGAGGCAGATGCCCTCTGCCAACGAGTAGCGGTAATCAACCATGGCCTTATTGTAGCTTTAGATTCTCCAGAAGGGCTCAAGAAGCAAGTTAAGGATCTATCGGTAATCGAGCTAGAGGTCTTTGGCATTCCGCAGCGCGTGCTCGGCCAACTTAGATCGATATCCTCAGTCGACGCGGTTTCGATTGAAAACCGTGATCAGAAGCAGCTCTTGCAGATTCACTCGCCACATGGTTCAGAGGCATTATCCGAGATTATGACTTGCCTTAAAGGGTTACGAGTCGGCAAAGTTGCAGTACGTGAGCCTACGCTCGAAGATGCATATGTCCGTCTGGTTAGGGATACAAAATGATACGAAAAAAATGGTTGCCACCCTTACGGATAATCGGATCCGCATTTGAGATGACGCTCCGGCAGAATGTATATGATTCGTTTATTATCTTTGGGGTTATAGTGCAGCCAATAATCATCGCCCTTCTAGCGCTATGGATGCTGCAAGATCAGGCTTCGAGTCAGGCCATTTACGTTATTATTGGAAGTGGCATGACCGGGCTTTGGACCAGCCTATTATTCATCAGTGGCAACAGCCTCAATCAAGAACGCCGGCGCGGTACCCTTGAGACCCTGGTCTGCCTTCCTACACCTTTGCCGCTGATTATTTTCGGCAAAAACCTGGCCAATGTGATCCAGTCAATGAGTTCTATGATTGTAAGCTACAGCCTCGCGACCCTGTTTTTCGGTTTGAGGTTTGAAATATCCTATCCTTGGGCGTTTGTCATCTCGCTGCTGCTGACCGTTTTTTCATTCGTAAGTTTTGGTCTGATCATATCGCCAATTTTCTTGATGGATCCGGGGATTCAAGGTTGGCAAAACGCGATGGAGTTTCCAGTCTATATCCTGTGTGGCTTCCTCTTTCCCATTGCGCTGCTGCCAGGATGGACAACCCCATTCAGCTACATTCTGCCGCCATATTGGGCCGCCCGAGCGCTTCACAGCGCCACAACCAAAGGGGCCAGCCTCAGCGAATTTGCATTGTGCTGGGGTATGATGGTTTTACTGAGCGCGCTTATTGGTTTTATCGCCAATAAGCTGTTCCAACGCGTATTGTACAAAGTACGCAATGATGGGACCTTGGGCCTCCAATAAGCTTGGCTGTTTTGCATATTCATTTAATTGCAGCCTCTCTCTTGCCGAAGGATCTCAATACTCAAGCAAATACGAGTATCTTCGTGCATGCAAGTGAAATGGCAAATACGAAACAACTGCATCTCGGAATCTTACAGCGCTGGAGATTGCAATTCAAAGGGACCCGGCAATAAATGACAAAACCCTCAAAATTCCTTTAGGGACATCCCCCATTGCGGGAATTTTGCGTCTTCGGGTGCAGGTTTTGTCATTTGCTTAGAACTATCGCCCTGCAGTGCCTACGGCCCCGGCCATTTATATTCTGGCCAATCGAATAAACAATACTTATTGGGCTCTAAAAAAGGAGATGTTTAAAAGAATGGCAAGCGATTTGCGACTCTTCCTTCAGGGCGCTCTGCTGTCCTATAAAGCCCTTTTTCGCTGGCTTCGCCCGTCGGCCTATCTGGCAACCAAAATCATCGCCCCGCTTAACCAGATTCTATTCTTCACGTTTCTAGGCATGTATGCGACCGGCCAGAATAATGCCAGCTTCTATATTATTGGCAACGCAGTGCAAATGGCTGCCATCAGCGGTATTTTTGGCGTAACCATGAGTATCGGCGGCGAACGATGGGAAGGAACCCTTCCATATTTATTTGGCGCACCTGCCAACCGGCTCAGTATCTTCGTCGGTCGGGCTTTCTTCCACGTCATTGATGGCATACTCGGCGTCTTTATCGGCTTCTTACTAGGCATGGTCCTGCTGGGTCTAGATCTTTCCCAAGCTGATCTGCCTGCCCTTGGACTGACTATTCTCATTACAACTTTCAGCACTTCGGGGATGGGCCTCTTACTGGGATGCTTGAGTTTGATTACGCGCAATGTTATGTTCGTGAACAATGTAGTCTATTTTGGGATGCTTGTTTTTTCAGGCTCCAATCTGCCACTGGACACCCTTCCAACCTGGATGCAGACAATTTCCCAGACGATTCCGCTTACTCGTGGTATCGCCTCGGCCCGCGCCTTAATCGACGGAAAGAACTTCGCTTATGTCGCCCCTTTGCTCCTGATCGAAATGCTAATTGGGATCATCTACATAACGCTAGGCTTTGCATTGTTCCGTTGGTTTGAGTTCCAGGCTAAACGCAAGGGCACACTTGAGGCAATATAACTCGAGAATGGCCGATATCCCGATTGAAAGCATTTCCATTCACTCGAGCTGACATTCGCGCAGCGAGCTTCAATGGCTAGATCATGCCATATTGCTGAAACTCCGGCATTTCTTCCGCCACAGCGATATTCTTCCCGACTATCCAATGATAATCCTCACTGCATTATGCGTCGTCAGCATCATTTGGTGTATAATTATGCCCGTTGCATAAGGAGGCCAGAATGCTTTTTGCGCTTCTATCAGCATCAGCTATTTTTTCCGCAATCCAGGCAATACGCTCTAAGCGCCTTATCGAAGCCGCGATCTATCTTGCGGGCGTCAGCACTATGGTTGCATTAATCTTCTATCTGCTGGGTGCTCACGAAGTTGCGGTCATCGAGCTCTCTGTAGGGGCGGGTCTTGTGACTGTGCTCTTCGTATTTGCGATAAGTCTCGCCGGCGATGAGCCGATATCTTTTCTTCCGAACTTTCCCAAACCCTTGGCTTTCATTTTTGCCCTCATTCCTGTGACAATCATCGGCCTACAGCTTTTCTCTTTAACTGGCGTCTCTATGCCATTTATTGAATCGTCTTTTAATGAGATATTATGGCAGGAGCGCGGGCCTGATGTTCTGGTTCAAGTTGTTCTGATCTTCTGTGGCGTCCTGGGGATGCTGGGCATCTTATCGACCACGGATGTATCCACCAAGAAAAAATCGGGGCTGCCAATAGCCAATCCGCCGAATTCTGCCAAATCAATAGACCACATAGAAGCTAAGGAGAACCAATGAATCCTTCTTCAATAAATATCTTGGCGGCTTGCGTGTTGGCCTTGTTTGGCGTTGCCATCTATGGATTGCTGGTGACTAGAAACCTTATTAAGATTATGATCGTACTTCAGATCTTAGTGAAAGCCGCTGTTCTGGGCTTAGTTGTCGCCGGTAAAATGAACGGACAAATAAACCTCAGTCAGAGCATAGCTGTTACTGTCATTGTGGCTGATACCGTTGTCGTGATAGTTGGATTGGCTTTAGCCATCCAAGCTCGCCAAGTAATTGGAACCCTCGACGCAGATGCGCTGTCCAAGTTTAGAGAAGATTGAACATTGTTAAATATATTACTCATTCTCTCCGCGGCCATTTTATGGCCAGAGAAAAAAAATACTGTCCCCTTGATAAATAATGGCGTAGCAACTCTGCGAGCAATTCAACCTGGATGTGCCAACTCAACAGGGCTGGAATTGCACGCTTGCTAACAATTTTATTTTATAGGGTGACGGGGAGTTAAGATGAGCAACAATCCATTCCTTTGGCTAATCGCTATACCGCTCATTTCCACGCCGGTGATCTACCTGATAGGCAGAGTATTTGGGCCAGGAGAAGAAAGCAGCAAACCTTGCCCTTCTCAATATATTACCCTGGCAGCTTTGCTGGCAACGTGGATTCCATACATCCTTTCTGTCAGCGAAGTGCTTGCCAACGGCTCTATAGAATACTCCTCTCAATCTATAGCATTTCGTATAGATGGGCTGAGCCTTTTATTGGCGGGTCTTGTTCTCGCACTGGCCACTCTAGTCGCCCTCTTTTCGGGAGCCTATTTGGCCGGAGAAAAAGAACAAGAAAAATATTATGCCTTGCTGGTAGCCTTGGTTGGCATCATTGCCGGTTTAGGTATGACAAATGACCTTTTCAACCTCTGGGTCTGGTTCGAGGCGATGAGCATCTCCACCTATTTCCTGGTTGCCTTTTACCGCAAGCAACCAAGATCGCTAGAGGCGGGTATAAAATACCTTGTGCAAAGCGCCATAGGTTCAGCGATGATCTTGCTGGCTATCGGCCTCGTCTTGGCGAGTACTGGCTCGCTGAACCTTGATCTGATCCGTCAAGTTAGCACCAAGTCCCCTATGCTCCTGATAGCAGGAGCACTTTTCATTCTCGGCTTTGGCGTCAAGAGCGCCTTGGTACCGATGCATACTTGGCTTCCGGATGCTCACTCAGTAGCTCCTAGCGGCATCAGCGCTATGCTTTCCGGTGTAATCATTGAGGCTGGTCTTATCGCTATGTTGCGCGCACTTTCAGCTCTGAGTCTAATGGCTTCTGAGTGGGGAATTATCCTAATGGCATTTGGCGCAGCTAATATGCTTTTCGGAAACCTGATGGCGTTGTCTCAAACGCAAGTCAAACGTCTATTGGCTTTCTCCAGCTTGAGTCAAATGGGCTATGTCTTTATCGGCCTGGGTCTTGGAATCTACGCTAATGTGATTAACGGAGTCCGCGGAGGCCTCTTCCATATACTCACCCACGGCATGATGAAAGGCCTGGCTTTTCTTGCGGCTGGCTCGCTTTTATATGCTCTGCATATCGCTGCGGGCGATCATATGCCTTTAACCAAGTCAGATATATGTGGAGCTGCCCGCCGTTATCCACTGCCGGCGCTGGCATTAAGTGTTGCTGTGCTTGGCCTAGGCTGCATACCTCCTCTGGCCGGATTCTGGTCAAAATGGCAGATCTTTCTGGCCGGTTTCGAGACTCAGCAAGTCTGGATTATTGCATTGATTGTTTTCGCCGGTCTCAACAGCCTATTATCGTTTGGATACTATGCGCCGCTTGTTATTGCAGTATATCGCCGTGAACCATCCGAATTAGTCCAAAACGGACATCCATTGTCATTTGGCATTCAAGCGCCGCTATTGCTCCTCAGCGTGGCCATTATTGTAATTGGCCTTTGGCCCAATCTGTTTACCTGGCTTACAAAGCCTGCCGCCGCCGGACTAATGACGGCATTTGGCGGATAGAATTGAATATAGGTGCGGCCGATAAGCATCAATCCGACCGCTCCCTATAGAAGGCACAATATTTAGTTTTCGGTTGAATGAATAAAGGTGAAAATATGTCAGAAATTTTACTCTCCCCACCGATTGCCTTTTTGATTTATTTAGGTCTGTCTGGACTGATGATTCTATTTGGGCGAGCGCTTATAGGTCCTACAGAAATCAGCTCGGCAAAAACAAGCACTTATGCCAGTGGCGAAGCGCCCCCAACCTATGCCGCAGCTCCAGGATATCGACCTTTCTTTTTAGCCACGCTTTTCTTTGCCATTATCCATCTCGGAGTGCTAATATTTGGTTCGAGCGGATTAACAACAATTTCTGGAATTTATCTTATAGGATTGATATTGGCCTTAATTGCATTGATTCTTGGCTGAACAACGGTTATTTGATTTTGTCTGTGCGATTTATTCGATTAGCCAGAATATAAATGGTCAGGGCCGTAGGCACTGCAGGGCGATAGCCCTAAGCAAATGACAAAACCTGCACCCGAAGGCGCAAAATTCCCGCAATGGGGGATGTCCTTTAGGACCATCCCTAAAGGAATTTTGAGGATTTTGTCATTTACTTAATTTTCTATGGAGAAAAAACTTTTTTGCAACGACAAGATCGCCAGACAGGAGTACTATATGAACCCAAATTCAGCAAATAAAGTGGATAAAGACATGCTTAATAATCTTAAATCATGGGCGCGCGCAAACTCCCCTTGGGCTATCCATTTTAACAGCGGGAGTTGCAATGGATGTGATATCGAACTCGTAGCCACACTAACGCCGCGCTATGATCTTGAGCGCTTTGGAGTGCTAATGCGGGGAAGCCCCCGGCATGCCGATATCCTGCTCGCAACCGGCCCCGTAACACGCCAATCACGCGATAGATTAATACGGATTTATGAACAGATGCCGGATCCCAAGTTTGTGGTTGCCATCGGCGCATGTGCTCTCACGGGCGGAGTATTTCGTGGAACCTATAACTGCCTGGACGGGATTGATAAGGTAATCCCGGTCGATGCCTATATTCCCGGCTGCCCACCCCGCACAGAAGCAATCATTCAAGGTCTTGTAGCACTGCTGGGGAGCCTCAAACCCACGCCAGACGCGGAACCAGTAACTGAGGAGACAGATGTATGACTACCGAAACATTCTTACAAAACGCAGCCGCTTTGCTTGAACCATGGGCCGGCAACGTAGAAAAGCCGGAGCCCGAAAGGCTGGATGTATACATCGAAAGCTCAGATCTAACTGCCGCAGTAGAGGCTCTGTCTAAAGCCGGCTGGGGATACCTGTCCGTCATTACAGGCGTTGATCTTGGCCTGGAAGACGGCCACATCGAAGTGCTTTATCATTTCTGCGAAGGCGCAGCCATTACAACCTTAAGGGTCCTTACCAAGCGCGATTCTCCATCTGTTCCAAGCCTATGTGAAATTATTCCGTCTGCCAGTTTTCTTGAGCGCGAGATTCATGAAATGCT
>DAOVFE010000451.1 GCA_030673085.1 Anaerolineales bacterium
TGAACTCCCATACCGCTTGATTCAGCTCTATACGTTTGAAGACGAGATCGCCTTGGACCCATTTATGGGCAGCGGTACAACTGCAATAGCAGCTCTAAAGTCCGGACGGCATTACATCGGATATGAAATTGATAAACAATACGCCGAGATTGCCCGTGCGCGCATTGACGACTTTGCGATTCAAATCCCTCTCTTTAAGTAGATCATATCCAAAGAATTGCCGGCAGCCCTTACCCGGGGAGTCCAGCATACAATCAGAGTCGGGAAATTCTTCTTAGGAACAGGTCTGCAATTATTTCTTCTTCCTTTCCTAAACTTCAATCTCCTCCAGCATCCCCAATTCATGGTTTAAATTACGAAAACGGATCACCATGCTCATCAAGTAGATCAGAATCGGGAGGAGGATTACGACGAAGCCAAGGATCATATAGCCGGTTGTATCTGCCGGATTGATTTGCATCATCATGCGACCTCGTTCTAAAAAGTAATCAGTAATTATTAGAGTGTTGCAAAAGAGAAATCATTCGCTAATGGGCTGGTAGAAATAGGGTGGAAGCAGTGTACATCATTGTTTAATGCGCTTTCGTTATGTTCGATAAGGTCGATCTTGGGCATTCGCTTTCACTTTGAATAGACATCGTGTCGCAGCTTCTTTACATGGTTTTCCAGGCCTAGCAGTCGCAGGCGATGCCATAGCAAATCAAAATAGAGAATCGAGAAGGCAGCCAGGCTTAGCATGAGAGTCTGGAGCATCTTGGGACTCATAACAAAGACGCCTGAAGCTGTTGAATCACCCATACCGACTACCACCGGATGGATAGTGCGTAAGAATCTAATAGATAAGAAAGTAACCGGAACACTAAGAAAGCCGACAATTCCATATATTGCTCCGAACCGAGCCTGACGACATGGATCTTCAATCCCTCGTCGAAGCATAAGATAGGCAAAATAAATTAGCTCCATAATGACGGCGGTGACCAGGCGCGGATCCCAGGTCCACCACGTATTCCAGATCGGCCGGGCCCATACCGATCCGCTGACTATATTAATCATCGTAAAGATGACTCCGATCTCAGCCGATGCCAGAGCAACACCATCCCAAACTAGTTTTTTGCACGCCAAATATACGCCGCCGGTAATTGCGGTAACCAGGAACGCCAGGGCGCTTACCCATCCAGCCGAAACATGAAAATAAAATATCCTCTGAACATCGCCCATCACCGCTTCGCGCGGCGCATAAATTAAAACCATATATAAAGCCACACTGAAAAGCGCTAGCGTGAGACCATTAAGGATTTTTAGACCTCTAGGCATTGTATCCATCGATTTCCTTTCAATGCATCAAAAGATCGATGCTAAGCTCCTCCGCCCTGTTTCGAATCGTTTCCTTCTAGCCTTTTGCTCTAGAATCTCATTATTCCTCAACTACAAAATCAAACGTCATGAAGGCGACCGCAATTGAAATCGTGTCATAGACAATCAGCAG
>DAOVFE010000426.1 GCA_030673085.1 Anaerolineales bacterium
CGGGCTGTCTGAAAAGTCGAAAATCGCGATTCTCATCCCCACCAACGAGCCAGATTCTGTTAAAAACAGAAATAAACTCCCCACTTTGCGATAAATTTACTCAGTACACTTAGTCCAACTCCCCACCGACCAGCCTTTTGGGACAGCCCCCATATATACCCCCTTTTTCTGTTGGCGGCTCCTTTTTCAGTGGACTCATTCTATATAAAATCTACCATTTTAAAGATAATTTAATGGCTGCCAGGGAGTGAATTCTCGCAAAATGGATCCGCCAAAGAATTCGCGCAGAATGGAATTATCCGGTATCAGGTCGGTATCTAGAGGAAGGAACCATTCAAGAAAAGTCAGCAGGCGCTTCGCCTCAATGTATTCATCCGTTCCAAAGGGAACCTGCCGCAGCAATGGTTCCGCCAGCGATGCCAGAGCCGAACCTTCATATGCCAAGGCTGAATTAAAAAATACATCTGCATTTTCCTGGAAGGGGAAGATATATCTTTTTTCACCTCGCCGGACCGATTCCCATCGTTGAATTGTTTCTTTGGCAGAGTATCCTCTATGAGTCGCATCCCGCACGATTCGTCGAATAAGCCGGGTATCAGTCGTCGAGACTCTATTGTACCGGTCAAGATTGAGCTGGGTAAGAGCCGAAACGTAGATTCGGAAAATCTTCTTGGTAGAGATCTTCGGCAAAAGTGCAGGATCCAGACCATGGATGCCTTCCAGGATAATAATCTGATCAGCTGCAAGCTGCGTAGTCTCACCATCTCCCTGCAATCCTGCCTTAAAATCATAGTGCGGCAAGAGAACCCTCTCGCCATTAATCAGGCATTGCAAGTCATGATTCAAGCGCTCTAGGTCAAGCGCTTGTAGCGCCTCAAAATCAAATTCGCCGTTCTCGTCCCGGGGCGTCTTATCTCGATCGATAAAGAAATTATCCATCTCAATCGGAACCGGCGAAATCCCAAGCGCGAGCAGCTGGATCGAAAGCCGTTTCGAGAAAGTGGTTTTTCCCGAAGCTGAGGGGCCAGCGATCAATACCAGCCGGGCGAAATCATGCCGCTTAGCAATCTGGGCGGCAATCTCAGCAATCCTGCGTTCTTGAAGGGCTTCAACAACTAGGATCAATTCGCGCGCCCGGCCCTCTACAATAGCATCATTGAGAGCCCCTACACTGGATATACCAAGCGTTCGAAGCCAATCGCCATACTGGCGAAATGTCGCCAGCAGCTTTGGGTATTTTGGCGGCGATTGCAAATGGGTCGGCCGGTTGCGTCGCGGGAAACTAAGGGTAAAACCATCTCCAGTTGGAGTAATCCGAAACCAGCGTAAGTAGCCGGTCCGCGGAACCATGTAGCCATGATGATATTGGCTCAACTCGCCTAGTTGGTAAAAGACTAGATTCGGTTTCCGTCGATGGGTTAATAGCCGTACTTTATCGGCGTACCCCTTCTCTCGGCAATATTCAATTGCTTCTTCAAGCGGAACGATTTCCTTGGTAAATGGAAGATCTGCTTGAATTAGCTCCCGCATCCGTGCTTCGAGGCGAGAAAAGATCGATTTTTCAACATCCGGCATTCCACTAACCTGGCAGAAGTATCCACCCGATGACACCGAATGATCGATATGTAATTGTGATTGTGGGAAAAGCCCTTCAAAGGCTGCCGCAAGCAGAAATGTAAGTGAACGCCGATAGATCCGCATGCCGTCAGCATCAGCCATAGTAACTGGGCAGACACTTGATTCAAAATCAATTGGGTACGTCAGCTCACGGATCTCTCCATTAACAATTCCTCCTACAATGGGGGCCTCGGTCTTAACCTGCCCAACGAGGAAATTTTCTAAAACGGTGCCGCGCGGTCCTTCCAGCGTCTTTC
>DAOVFE010000321.1 GCA_030673085.1 Anaerolineales bacterium
GGTACGAGGGTCAAGATGTGCCCAGAAGTCGCCGATCATCCTGAGAACAATTGTAGTGTTATAAAACACGTGGGCAACAAGAATTGCGGTTAAAGAATTGATGAAGTGAATCGGCGGTTCGCTCAAATTGAACAGCGACATAAGGCCAATGTTAATCCAGCCGTGCGGGCCCAGCAGTGCGTTGAAACCAGCGGCGACGACCAAGGTTGGCAAAACGAAAGGAATACCGGTTAACGCGCGGAGAAGCTTTTTCCCGGGGAACTGATAACGAGCCAGCAGATAGGCTCCGGGCAGCCCAACCAGTAGAGTAAGTAAGGTGGACAGGAGCGCCTGCCACATTGTGAAGCCAATCACGCTGCGCACAGATGGCGAAGTTAAGGCATCTAGGATGGGGGCGGCGTAGCCGGTTTCGCCGCGGGCCAGGCTCAGCTTGAATATCGTCGTCAGCGGGTAGAAATAGAACAACGCTAAGAAGGCCACTGGCGCCGACCAGAGCGCCAGTGGAATCAGATTAAATTTAGTTCGCGCTGGAAAGCGCTCCCTAGCGGAAGGTGTTTCGTTGGTTCTGGTCACCGAAGTACAGTCTCGGTCCAGTTCTGGATCCAGGTTTCCCTTTTGGCAGCAATCGCTTCTGGCGAAACCACGGCTGTTTTATTGGGTATGACCAAGTATTGGGCAAAGGTCTCGTTCAACTCAGCATTCGAATTGACGGGGAAGACGTACATATTAAGCGGCATATCTTCCTGAAACCTGGTTGAGAGCATGAAATCGACCCATTTCTCAGCCAGCTTACGTTGGTGCGTGCCTTTGAGAATGCCGACAAACTCGATCTGCCGGAAACAGGTTTCGTCGCCGACAATAACACCAGTCGGCGGCTCTTCCATAGGCTCTTCGGCATAGATAAGCTCGAACGGTGGGCTGGAGCCATAAGAAACAACGATCGGCCGCAGGCCACCCCAACGGCTGAATTCAGTATAGTAGGCAGATTCCCAATTGTTCACCACCAGAACGTCGTTTGCAGCAAGACTTTCCCAGTAATCGAGGTAGCCATCCTCTCCAAAATGGCCAATGGTAGTCAGCAGGAACGCCAGGCCTGGAGAAGAGCTGGCCGGGTTCTCCACCACAAGAAGGCTTTGATACTCGGGCTTGATCAGGTCTTCGAGGTTTTGCGGCGGTAGAAGTTTGTGTTCCTCGAAGTAGCTACGATCGTAGTTCAAGCAGACATCACCGAAGTCGACCGGTAAGGCCTGATTTTGGGGATCGAGTTTAAATTCGTCGGGGATCTCAGAAAGCAGCGGGGAGGAATAAGGCTCAAAGATCCCTTCATCCAATGCCCGGCTGAGGAAAGTATTATCAACGCCATAGAATACATCAGCAAGTGGATTGTCCTTGGCAAGGATTGCCTTATTTAGAGCGGTTCCGGTATCGCCGGCTTTGAGGAATTGGACTTTGGCGTCGTTTTCAGCCTCGAATTGGGCAACAACATCTTCAGAGATCTCGAATGAATCATGAGTCATTACTGCCAGAACCGCCGGTTCGGATGGAGCGGTAGGCGTCTGTGCGCATGCGGCTATCAATATGATGACTATTACTGCAAATAGTTTTTTATTAATCATGGCAATTCTCCTGAAAATTAGTTTAATTCATAGTTGACTGCACTGAAAAAAGCCCAAATACGAGATAAGGAATAGTATATTCCTCCTTTTCCTACTGGTGGCTGCTTTTTTCAGTGGACTCATAGTTAGCATGAATTAATATGCAAAGGAGCAATCCTTTGCCAAGTTCAATAGAAGCTTCTCGATCCAGGAGCACATTGCTGATCCCGCGGGTTGAGCCGAAAGAGAGTGCGTCTCGATTGAGAGAATATTTCAATCCAGATGTGGTTATTTCGCGGGAATCGCTGCCTAATGGGATTAGGGAAACAGTATCACCAGGTTGTCCGTGAATGGTCAAGCGTTCGCCGGAACGGAGCACGGCGATCTCTTGCAGCCCATCTACTAAGCGAATCATCTTCCCCGATAAATACGGCGCTGCTGGAAGGAGCAGATTGGCTAAAGTCTGATCCCAGCGCTGGCCAAGGCCGCCAAGGATCAGTATTTCATCCGCGCCATGATCGCAGGCATAGCGAATGGCAAGCTCGAGATCAGTCTGGTCCTTTGAGGCGGGGTGATGGATCACTTTTGTGCCCGCATTACGAAAGGCTTCGAGCGTCTCATTATCGAGCGAATCAAAGTCGCCGATGAGCACGGTTGGTTTAAGCCCGAACTGAAGGCAATAGCGTCCGCCGCCATCAGCGGCGATGAGCAAATCATTTGGGCGGATTCGGGCGCGATCGAGATCGGGATGGCCAAGTTCGCCGTTAGCAAAGATACATGCACGCAATATAAAATCCCTCCTTTAGGCCAGCAGGAGGGATTTTTAATCTTTCATTTGCAATTCCTCCGCCGGCATTATCCGGAGCAGGTTCAGCGGGTCGAAGGCTGCAAAACCTTCCTCTCAGCACATTACGTGAGGCTCCCCGTTGCTTCTTGTCTTTTATTTAGTATATCCCGGTGGGTTTGCCCGGTCAAGTATACGTATAGAGGGCGTGGAAAAAGAGGAATCATGGCAAAAAGCCAGGAAACCCAACAGCTTGCTGTGGAGATGAGCGGAAAGAGGGGGTTTGGGGGATACTGCCCCTTCTTCACTTGCCGAAATGTTAGTACATGTGGGGTGGAAGCTCCGCTTCCACCCCACATGTACTATAAGCTT
>DAOVFE010000137.1 GCA_030673085.1 Anaerolineales bacterium
TTCGACTTTTCAGATAGCCCCTTCTTCTAAGGAAAAAGCCATAATGGGGGCGGTAGCTCCCAAACCCACACTTTCCACTCATCCCTACAGCAAGTTGTTGGGTTTCCTGGCTTTTTCCAAGGGGGCGGTAGCTCCCAAACCCGCACTTTCCACTCATCCCTACAGCAAGTTGTTGGGTTTCCTGGCTTTTTCCCATGATTCCTCTTTTTCAACACTCTCTATAATCCTTTGCGCAAATTCAAAATTAATGGATAATCTATTTTTATTCGATTAGCCAGAATACCCCTAAGCTTGCTTAGGGGATGAATGGCCAGGGCCGTAGGCACTGCAGGGCGATAGTCCTGAGCGAATATTTAAACAAAACCCGCACCCGAAGGGGCAAATTTCCCGCAATGGGGGATGTCCCTAAAGGACATCCCTAAAGGAATTTTGAGGGTTTTGTCATTTACTCATTACTCAATTTAGATGCTAGATTTCATACGGGCGTTCATCTTTTTCGATAACGGTTTCGCTATCTATAGCAACCAGCGATTAATTCACGCCCACTGCAATGGAGGTATTAGATGGCCAAGAAGAAGCTCGGATATGTATATTTAGAATGGACATGCCCTAATTGTGGCACCAAGAATCCCGGGCCCCAAAAAACCTGCCTGGAATGCGGCGCACCACAGCCGAAAGATGTGCAATTTGAACAGGCTGCTCACGAAGAATTGATTACAGACGATAAAGAAATCGCCCATGCTAAAGCCGGAGCCGACATTCATTGCGCCTTTTGCGGAGCGCGCAATCCGGCCGACGCACAAACCTGTGTCCAATGCGGGGCCGATCTATCTGAGGGTGCTGCCCGCGAAAGCGGGCGGGTTGTAGGCGCTCATCGCGATGGCCCGATCGGAACTATTCCTTGCCCGACATGCGGCGCGCCCAATCCGGCCACTGCTCGCAAATGTTCTCAATGCGGCGCAAGCATGGCGCAACCTAAGCCCAGGGAAAAATCACCTACCCCATTAAAGGCTCCCAGCAAAGGCGGCTGCGGAAAAGTCGTTTTGTTTGTCGGTGCAATCATTCTCCTGCTGGCCATCATCTTTTTGGTCCTCTCCAATCGCTCCACAGGAGTACCCGGCATGGTTAAGTCTGTTTCTTGGACTCGCAGCATCGCTATTGAAGAAATGGGGCCGGTTAGCCATGATGATTGGATTGATGAGATACCATCGGATGCCATTATTGGCGACTGCACATCAAAGATGCATCACTCCCAGGATGAACCCGATCCTAATGCCTTCTATAAAGAAGTTTGCGGCACGCCCTATACGGTTGATACTGGAAGCGGTCACGGCGAAGTTGTGCAGGATTGTGAATACGAGATCTATATTGACTGGTGTGAATATACTATCGAAGAATGGCAAACTGTTGATACAATAATTCTTAGCGGCAATGATCTAAACCAGCGTTGGCCCGATATCCAACTAGAATCAGAGCAGCAGGAGGGAGAGCGGGAAGAGTCATACGAAATTGTCTTCGATACCGATAAGAAGGTCTATACCTATACATCAGATGATACTGCCGAGTTTGCCCAATGCGAGATTGGCAGCAGTTGGATGCTAAATGTGAATGCATTCGACAAGGTCATCGCAATTGAGCCAGCCCGCTAAACACGACGTAGCGTCGACGGATTTACATTGCTTTGGCCGAACCTATAGCTAGAGTTCGTAAGCAAAAGACAGGAGCTACCCAACTAAGGTACTATAGTGCCTCATCCCTCCACGCGGATAAACTATTAAGGGAAAGTCCTCAAGACTTTCTCATATTTTCATTCCCTTCCGACCCAACTCTCGGAGCGAATAATGACTAAGCTGGACGAGCTCAAACCACTAGACCTGATCTGTTCCGAAGACATACAAATCAGCCATCTAATCTGGTTCACTTTCGTACCTCTCATTATCATTACGGCCACATTTGCCTGGATTATGTGCTTTCACGCATCCGTCCAGGCAAGCATAGCCGCGCCTTCCGCCAGCGCGCCTCCCCCAGATCTAAAAGTGGCTTTCATTGGCGATCAGGGGTTAGGAGCGAACGCCCGCTCCGTTCTCCAACTCATCAAGGATGAAAACACCGATTTGGTACTTCATTCAGGTGACTTCGAATTAAGCGATGACCCCGAAGCCTGGGATAGTCAAATCAATGACATCCTTGGATCCGATTTCCCCTACTTCATTTCCATCGGGAACCACGACGTCAACCAATGGGATGGATACCAGCAAAAGTTCCAGGAACGCCTTAGCCGCATTACCGACGTCGAGTGCTCTGGCGATCTCGGCATTAACTCCGCCTGCTCCTTTCGCGGCCTCTTCATCATCCTCTCCGGCGCCGGAACTCAGGGATCCAGCCATACTGAGTACATCCAGCAACAGCTCAACCAGGATGACCACATCTGGCGTATTTGCTCCTGGCACAAGAATCAGAATGAGATGCAAGTTGGCAGCAAACCCGATGAAGTCGGCTGGGGGCCATACGAGACCTGCCGCGAAGAAGGCGCAATCGTTGCCACTGCCCACAACCATTCCTACGCCCGTACTTACCTCATGGAAAGCTTCGAGAATCAGATAATTGCCAATACCTCTTCCACCCTGGTCCTGGAAAAAGGTAGGTCTTTTGTTTTCAACAGCGGTTTGGGCGGCGCCAGTGTTCACGAACAGCAGCGCTTTGACCCTTGGTGGGCCGCGATTTACACAGCCAGCCAAAATGCCAACTATGGCGCCCTATTTTGCAGCTTTAACGTGGAAGAACAAGCCGATCATGCTTCCTGTTACTTCAAAGACATCGAGGGCAATATCCCCGACCAGTTTGAACTGGTAAGTCGGGTACAAGGTGGCTCGACATTCATCGATGTGCCCTATGGTCACTGGGCGCATGACTACATAGAGGTTCTCTACCAGGAAGGCTATACTGCCGGCTGTAATGAAGATCCTCTGGAGTATTGCCCTGACAACACTATGATCCGTGCCGAGAGCGCCGTTTTCATTGAGCGCGGCATCCACACCACTAGCTACACACCGCCTATTCCAACCGACATGACTTTTGCTGATGTGGCTCCCGACTATTGGGAGGCGAAATGGATCGAGGGATTATGGAATGATGGCTATACGGCCGGTTGCGGGATTAACCCGCAGATCTACTGCCCCTTGAGAGAACACATACGTGCAGAGGCTTGCGTCTTTTACTTGCGCATGATGCATGGCGCTGATTATGAGCCGCCCCCGGCCCAGGGTTTATTCGCCGATGCCCCAATCGACCAATGGGAATCCAAATGGGTCGAAGCTGCATATGCGGCAGGGCTGATTGAGCCTTGTCAGACACATCCGGAGATGCTTTTCTGCCCCGATGATGCGCTTACACGGGCCTTGGCGGCATACATGATGGTTCAGGCTAAGGACCTGCCAATTCCAACGCCGACGCCTTCACCCTCTCCCACTGCGTCGCCTTCCCCGACTCCATCCCCCTCTCTAACGCCATCGCCTTCCCCAACTATATCCCCAACGCCGACTTATACGCCTACTTCTAGCCCAACCGAAAAGACTATAGTGATCGACCATAACTGCACCGATATTGACCAAATTCCGGATTACTGGCTGGAGCAAGCAAAGCAATTAACATTCCACTACGCCCATACATCCCACGGCTCTCAGATCATTTCCGGGCTTCAGGCTCTCGAGGGACAAGATTCAAAGTACGATATCACCATTATCTATGCCGGCAGCTCACCTCCGACCTCTTTAGACTGCGATCCGGATACGCTTTGCATCTACGACGGAAATCCACCGGAAACCTACATCTCGCCGCCGGATTATTGGAGCACGGAAAGCGGCCAAGATCGAACCCGCTCTGTCGCCGACAGCGAATTGTTCGACTTCTCTATGTGGTCATGGTGCGGGCAGCAATCCAGCAACTCGGTGGAAACTGTCCAGAATTATCTGGACAGCATGGACGGCTTTGAGCAAAGCTATCCAACAATGCGCTTCATACTTATGACCGGCCATACCGATGGCGGTAGCGCAACATTAACCCGCAACAACAACATGCTATTGGATTACGCGGCTGATAATGAAAAAGTGCTTTTCGACTTTGCCGATATCGAAAGCTACGATCCGGATGGAAACTACTACCCCAACACAACCGACGATTGCCCCTGGTGCAGCGACTGGTGTGCCGCGCATCCCGAAGATTGCCAGAATCTTCCCAGTTCATGCGCCCATTCACATTCCTTCAACTGCAAACGAAAGGGACAGGCATTCTGGTGGATGATGGCCCGTCTGGCCGGGTGGGATGGCGCACCATAGTAACGAAGGCGGCAAAGTTCAACATTTCCATTTCTCATTCAAACTTGCCTTCACGTTTGTGAAGACCCCATCTTTATGGCCACACAAAAAAAAAGCCCGAATGCTAGATGGGGCTTTTTCTAATAACAACCACTATTTTTAGTAGACTCATCCTGATGCATCACCTTAAGGAAAGGGATAAAAATTTTCGCCAGGCTAGATCTGCTCGCTGCTTCTCCTGTAGCATGCAAAAACATCGAAAGCCATACCAACCCGGCTATTGATTTTGCCGGCAGCGCCTATACTATCATTCCGCTTCACCCTCTCAGGAGCTTCTGTACGATTTGGGCCAGCTTAGCCATAGTAATTGGCTTCTGAACCCAAGTAACATTACCCTCAGCCAACTCCTTCCGATCCTTGTCGCCAATAGGGTATCCACTCATCATGATAATACTGACATCCGGGCGCCTTCTTTTCAGTTCTTGACAGACTTCCTTTCCACTTATTTCCGGAAGAACAAGATCCGTGATTACAAGGTCTATATCCTTTCCCTTGCGATCAAAGATTTCTACTGCCTTGCGACCGTTATCAGCCACCAGCACTTGATAGTTCATGCGGTTAAGGGATTCACATAAAGCCTTCTGTAGATCGATGCCGTCCTCCACGATTAAAATGGTCTCCCCCTGGCCCTGTGCCTCACTCGCCACATCGGACTCTGGCTCAAAGCTCGCGGTTGTCGCCAACAGCGGAAGGTAAATCATAAACGTCGTTCCCTCGCCCGCCCGGCTCTGGGCATCGATGAATCCTTTATGCTGTTTCACGATGCCATATACTTGCGCCAGCCCCAATCCAGTCCCTTCTCCGGGCATTTTTGTCGTAAAAAACGGCTCGAATACATGCGTCAAATCCTCAGCCGAAATTCCTTGCCCCGTATCCGAGACTCGAATCTTGACCCATTCTCCACACGGCATATCGCGAAATGGTGCCAGCTCTCGCTCCTTTACCTCCAGCCATGAGAGTTCTACTGCAAGTTCTCCCCCTTCGGGCATGGCATCTCGGGCGTTGAGCGCCAGATTCACGAATACCTGCTGTAGCCGGGTCTTATCAGCGCTAACTATATACTCATCCTCATGATAGACTAGGTTCAAGTGAATAGTTTCTGGCAAGGTCTGCCTGAGCATCTTTCTGAGTTCCTTTAAGAAATCCAAGAGATTTACGGGATGCCATTCCATTACTGATCGACGGCTAAAGTCCAGGATCTGTCCTGTTAGGGAAGCTCCACGGTGAGCCTGTTGAAGAATAGTCGCTATCCTCTCATGATCTTTCTCGGATAGCCCGCTCTTTTTGAGAATCAATTCGCTATAGAGGATGATTACTGCCATTATATTATTGAAGTCATGAGCGATACCGGCCGCTAATTG
>DAOVFE010000354.1 GCA_030673085.1 Anaerolineales bacterium
AAAGCCGCATGCATCCCCAGCTTTCGCCGGGCTTCCTCTGGCTCAGGTAAATCCCGATACTGCTCCAGATCGACGCCATTCGATGCCACGACTGCAAACGGAGGCTCAAGCGATAATTCATAATCTTCAGACAAATAGGAACGTAAAGCCCGGGTAGTCGGCAACATCCGGCGAGCTCCAGAGCCATTCAAGAATTGACGGAATAAAAATGGACCAAATCGCCCTTGCGGACGATCATGAACTTCAAGAATACAGGGTAAGCCCAATCTCGAAGCCAAAGCCGCTGCCTGGTAAGGCCACACGTAATAGAGATCTGGCTTCCAATGGCGTGCGCCCCTGACCGCCCGGCAGCAAAAATCGTATCGACGAAGAACTTTAGCCGCCGGCAGCCAATGGATCTCGAATTGATCATGGACACCATAATGTATGGCCAAATCAGACCATGTCACTTGCGGGTTTTTCCCTGGAAGCCATAGATGAACTTCATGTCCCAGGTCGATTAAAGCCTGACAAACCTTCATCACTTGAATTGAATTTGCAGTACGTGAAGGAATAGTGGAACTGGCGATACAGGCGATACGCATCCGGATCTAATCTCCCTTTGATACAGCCGGCTGTTGCTCCATGCGTTGAATTTCCCGGATTCCCTTCCACACCAGAATACTGACCGTTCCAATAAAGAAGAAACTCAACGCCACCGCTTGTCCATTGGCTCCCCAGAGCGGAACCAGCCAGAGCATAAGGGCAATTTGCAATCCAGCCATTACAAAGCCAATCTTCGTTGGGTAATCCGGTAAGCCAAGCGGCAAAAGCACAATCCTATTCCAATAAAAAATATTCGTTGCCAAGAAGCCTAACATCAGAATGAGCATAGGGCCATAAGCCGGCCCAAACTCCGGGCCATATAGACAAACCAGCCAGGGTCCGAAGATCACAAGAATCAAGCTAGCCGGAATAGTATATATTGTCGACAGCAAACTACCGCTCCGCAGCAAGTAACGAACGTTGTCCCATTGCCGCTTGGCGGTTTCTCGCGCAATTTCCCGATATGTCGTACTGATTAATGGGTTTACTGGAATAACCAGAACATTCATGAAAGCTTTGGCAACTTTATAATAACCAACCTGAAGCGGGCTGCTGAGGGCGCTCAGCCATAATGTATCGCTATCTCGAGTTACCAGATTGACTGTCCCGCTGAGATTAGTGCTCACACCAAAACGAATCAGCTCACGATACCGCGGCGCCAGTAGCGATAGCGGTGTGCGCCACCAGAATACTCCCCATTCCTTACTCGCTTGCCAGAGCGCGACACCAGTTGTCGCCAGGGCTCCAGATACCTTGCCAAGCAAGTAGGCTATCACTACTGTCTGCAAATTCCCGCCAATGACAAAAGCCATCAAAATGATCGCTATTGTTAATATGCTCTGGCCGATTGTGATTATGGCAATGGTGCGAAACTGATTGAAATATTGCAGCAACCCAGTAGCGCTCTCGGCGATCAGATTGGCCAGTAGGACGAGGGCATATAGTCGAATTAGACTAGCAGCCACGGGATCATGAACGATGTATTCTGCGCCAAGCGGCGCCAAGAAAAACACCAAACCATAAGCGATTAGCGAACTAAGAATTTCGGTTATTCCTGCCGCCTTGAACACAGCCGCCGCAAGACGATCTTGCCCTTTAGCGCTGAATTCACCAACATAGTTGACTACTAGCTCAGACATGCGGAAGGAGGTCAGACGATTTATGTTAGTCACAAATTGAGTAATCGGAGAAAGCATGCCAAATGCTTCGACTCCCAACATGCGCGCGGCCAGAATTCCCTGGATCATACTCAGGCCGGCGGAAAAAGTAGTAGCGCTGAAGATGTATCCCGAATTGCGCATGACCCGCTGCATAAGCGGGTTGCCAGTAAAACGCTTGATAATAATCCGAATATGTTTGGGAATCGCTGACATGCAGCCCCTAATCAGCCGTTTCAACCTGCTGAGCCCAATCTCTCTCGGCGAGATACCAACGGATGCATTCTTCAAGCCCCTCATCCAGGCCGGTTTCAGGACTCCAGCCAAGAAGCTCTTTGGCTTTAGAGACATCCGCCCAAGTGGCTCGTACATCAGCAGCGGCGGTTTCCTTACGTTCGATTCGTGCTTTCTTCCCCAGTCGGGCCTCAATGCGGTGAATCACATCCATGATCTTATAAGGCTGATCACCGCCAAGGTTAATTAGCTCAAAACCAAGCGGGCGGAGGGCTGCAACCGTTCCACGTGCAATATCGTCAACAAAGGTAAAATCACGCTCCTGAAGACCATCGCCATACAGAATCAAAGGCCGCTCTTCCGCAATCCACTGCACGAAACGGAATATAGACATATCAGGGCGGCCGGCTGGTCCATAGACAGTAAAAAAGCGCAGAATGGTAATATCTATTCCATAAAGATGGTGATAGGAATAACATAGCATCTCCGCTCCGCCCTTGGTTGCAGCATACGGAGATAGCGGTCTGCTGCTATCTGC
>DAOVFE010000191.1 GCA_030673085.1 Anaerolineales bacterium
ATAGAAGTGAAAAAGCTAAGGACGGCCCAGACGCTTGATGCATTTAGCACAGAGGGTCTTTTGAACTAGATGGCCATTTTCCATCACGCGCACACGCTGCAAATTGGGCCGAAACTTACGCTTCGTAGCCTTCATAGAGAAACTACGATTTTGTCCAAATGTCGTTGTCTTGCCGCAATACTCACACTTAGCCACCGGTTTTACATCCTTTCGGAGGAAAATCCTCATTGTTCAGCGGTCGCAATCTTACCACATGTCCGACCCAGGTTCAAACCTTTTTCTCCGATCTTGGAGGTAATTTGAAATGACACATACAAATCCAACTTATGGCCGCATTTTAATTTCGCCAAAAGCAATAGCAACTATTTCCGTGCATACCGCGCTTCATTCCTATGGTGTAGTTGGCATGGCCGTTAAAAACATTTTCGACGGAATCGCTTTCGCCTTGGAACGTGATCCGCGCCATGGAGTCGATATTAAAAGCTTAGATGATGCGATACAGATCGATCTTTACATCATCATTGAATATGGCACTCGTATATCTCAGGTTGCGTACAGCGTTGCTAGAAATGTTCGTTACCAGGTTGAACGAGCCATTGTGATGCCGGTCAAAACGGTTAACGTGCATGTCCAGGATCTACGCATCAGCGATACTGACTAATAATAAGGGAAGCAGCAAATGAGCCAGGTAAAACTCTCGGTAGATGAAATTAACCATAAAAAGTTGATTACGCAATACACGATTATTGATGGATCGACTCTGCGAAATTTAACCAGCGCCAGCCTAAGTTGGCTACAAACTCACCAGCAGCTTATCAACTCATTAAACGTATTCCCCGTTCCGGACGGCGACACCGGAACTAACATGCTTCTCACCATGCAATCGGCTTGGGATGAAATCGCCAATATGGGCGACCGCTCTATTGGCAAACTCTCAAAAGCCATCGCTCATGGCGCTTTAATGGGAGCGCGGGGCAACTCTGGCGTAATTCTCTCTCAGATATGGCGTGGTATGGCGCGCGCGCTCGATGATCTGCCGACAATGAACGCATCGGATTTTGCGAAGGGATTACGCGAGGCTAGAGAAACGGCCTATAAAGGCGTAGTCCATCCGGTTGAAGGAACTATCCTTACGGTTTCAACCGATATCGCTGAAGCCGCCGATAACGCCATCCAGGATGGCACGACGTCTGTACTAGAAGTCCTTGAGAAGATTGTAGATGCTGCCGACATATCGGTTAAACGAACTCCCGATTTGCTCCCCGTCCTTAAAGAAGCCGGCGTTGTCGATTCGGGCGGCAAAGGACTCTTTATTATTTTCGAAGGTATGCTACGCGCAATCTACGATTTACCCTTGGACGAATCACAGGCAGCGATACAGCCGCTCAGCGATATTGCACTTGACCATTCCCTGGAATCAATTGAACCAGGACAAGATTGGGAAGTGATTGTAGATTTTGTGCCTCGCTCCCCACTAGACGTTGATGATTTCTACCATCGATTGGAGCAAATGGGCACCTCGATCCAAGTCGGCCAAGGCGATAGCATTTATCGGATGCACATCCATGTTCCTGATAAATCGGAATATAAACCCATCGAATATGCTAAGCAATTGGGGACAGTTACTAAAATCGCTATCGAGAATCTAATGGAGCAGACCAAGAATCTTGCTGAGGAATCTTCTGCGAAGAATCTTCGTCTAGTAACTGTTGAGCCCGATCAGATCGCAGCGGTTTCTGTAGCACCTGGACATGGCATTGCTTGTGTTTTCGCCAGCCTTGGTGCCGCCGCTATTATCGAAGGCGGCCAGACAATGAATCCCAGCACTCAGGAGATCCTTTCCTCTTTTGAGAATTTGCCTACCGATAAAATTATTATCCTTCCTAATAATAAAAACATCCTTATGGCTGCTAGACAATCTGCTGAGCTAACAGTCAAAAACGTCGCTGTGATACCAACAGTTACTATCCCCCAAGGCATCGCCGCCATGTTGGCTATGGAGCCGAATGCGGATCTTGATAAGCTTGTGGCTAACATGACTGTTGCAATGAAAGAGATTACAACCGGCGAAATAACTATTGCAACTCGATCTGTAGAAATCGATGGAGTAAAAGTTCATCAGAATCAAGTTATCGGCATGCTTGACGGGAAATTGGTCGTAGCCGGCGATCAGATAGATCAAGTCTTACTCGATATCCTAAATAAGGCGAATGCATCCGAAGCCGAGCTGATCACTCTTTACTATGGATCTGGACTCTCATCCCAGCAAGCCAACCGTCTTGCAGACGGGATTCGCGCCCAATGGCCGGCACATGAAATTGAAGTTATAGAAGGTGGACAGCCACACTACCATCTAATCATTTCCGTAGAGTAACTATGGCCCTAATTAATATCGTCACTGATAGCAGCGTATGTCTTCCTGCTCCTAAAATTGTTGATCGATATCCAATTACCATTGCGCCGATGACCATACGTTGTGGCTGCAACACAGTAGAGGACAATCCCGCAATCAAACCATCGGACCTTATTCAATTCTTTGATAATTGCCCGGTTTTCCCGGTGGCAGAAGCCCCTTCGATTGAGGACTTCAATACCATATACAATCGCTTAAGTCGCGAGAATGACCAGATTCTCTCCATTCATGCTTCCGGCCAGATTTATCCCGCGTTCGCCCACGCCATGAAGGCAAGTCAGCGATATCTCGGCCGCTGCAATATCCATGTAGTCGACTCCAAGACGACTTCTTTTGGCCTTGGATTACTCGTTCAGGCAGCTGCCAAGGCTGCCATCCATCATAAAACAATCGATGAGTTGGTCCGTATCGTGCGGGGTATGATTCCACGCATGTATTCTATCTTTTTCCTGGATGATCTGTCTTACCTGGAACATGACTATCTCATCAGCCCATCTCAGGCAATTCTAGGCAAAATGTTAGGAATTAGCGCTTTTCTTACCATCGAAGATGGACAGATTCTTCCGATGGAAAAAGTGCGTTCACGGTCAAAATCGTTGGATAAATTGGTTGAATTTGTTTCGGAGTTTGTTTCCATAGAGAATATCGCAATTTTGCAGAATGGAGCCAAAACGGATACTGAGCGTCATCAACTTACCGAGCGTTTGCATTCGCTTCATCCGAACGCACAGCTCAACATATCAACCTATGGTCATTCGCTGGCAACCCGTATTGGCCCTCGGAGTATAGGAATAGTTATTCTAGAGGCAGAAGATGATCTATTATGACAGAGCTTTATTTCACCGCCTCGATCGATTCCTTCACTGATATAATTCCAGATGTTGTGGAAAGACCTAAGACTACAGCTTATCATCACTGCTGCAACAAGCTCTGTGCATATCTACAAGGATTCAATCAGCGTCGCTACTTCACTTGTTGATAATCACCGTATCTAATCGGGCTGCCAATATTTGTAATCGATAATAAAAAAATGAATCCTGCAATCGAAAAGCTAACTAAATTTCTTAATCTCGAAGCCGAACGCGGATACGACAACCGCGCTGTTCTTGGTGGCTTGGGTCAAATGATTGAGCTTTGGGAAGCCGAGGCAAGAACGCATCAGGTCCCAGAAGCCATTATCCAAGCGGCCACTTCACGTCTGAGAGACTATCCCAAACTCTCGCCGCATTCACGCAAAGAGGCCCTGGATGGTCTGTGGAATCGATTGCGGAATGAATATCCCGAACTGAAAGTAATTAGTGAAATCGATCGCTCCGGGCGACAGGTGAAAGATGCCAGCGAAAAAGCTTCCGTATCGCCGGTTAACATTTTAGAACCCGACAAACAAAACATTCCTGCACCAGCTAGTCCGGAGACTATTGCAACCCCGCCGCCAATCTCGCCAGAGCCAATCTATTCCAAGCCCGCAGAACAACTAAAACCAACTGAGCTTCCGGCGGCACTTAATGCTCCTTTGACCACCATTCGAGGGGTAGGTAAAAGAACGGCCGATATATTGAAAAAACTTGGCCTTGAGACCCTCGGTGATCTCCTCTGGCATTTCCCTAGACGTTATGATGACTACTCCCGCCTCAAGCCTATTAATCGACTCTTTATCAACGATGAAGTTACCATCATTGGGATAGTCGAAGAGATTAGTATTCGTCCAATTCGAAAGGGACGCATGAAATTGGTTGATGCGGTTATTAGCGACGGCACCGGCAAGCTGCGGATAACTTGGTTTAATCAGTCATGGATTGCAAATCGACTTCGGCCTGGATGTGGCGTGGTTCTTTCCGGCAGGGTCGATCAATACCTTGGCTACTTGACGATGAAGAATCCGGAGTGGGAACTCCTTGAGCAGCATAATTTACACACTAACCGCATTGTTCCCGTATATCCACTAACCGCCAGAATCACCGGTAAATGGCTCCGCCGAGTGATTAATACCGTGGTTACTCGCATGGCGCCGCGCATCCCCGACCCACTCCCCGACTCAGTTCTCCAATCCGCCGACTTGATGCCGCTTGGCGTAGCACTGCAACAGATCCATTTCCCAGATAACTGGGATCGACTGGCCCAGGCCCAGAATCGACTTGCTTTCGAGGAAATGTTTCTTCTTCAGCTAGGTGTTCTACGTCAGAAAATGGATTGGGAACAGCTACGAACCGATCCAATTTCTATTGCGCCGGGATGGATTGAT
>DAOVFE010000219.1 GCA_030673085.1 Anaerolineales bacterium
CTCCTGGCTCGAGTGGCAGTCCCTCAATACGCTCACCTGTCTCGGCATACCACCCATGGATTGTCAATGCTAAGGCATCGATTGCTTTTTCAAATTCGTTATTCTTATAATACATCCGCCCCAGGTTTCCATATAGATACGCATTGACCGGGTCTTGCTTGACAGCCTCATCGGCATATTGGCTGGCTACACCATAGTCTCCTTTACTGGCATAAGCCTTGGCAATCCAGCTAAGCGGAACCGCGTCTGTTGGGTCCAATGCCACTGCCCGCAGATAGCTTTCGATTGCTCGATCGATATCGCCTTGCGCTTGATACATGTTGCCCACTGCAAGATGCAGAATAGACAAATTTGGATTGATCCGCAGAGCAGCCTCATACGCCTCCGCAGCCTTATCATAATTGCCTGTCATTTCCCATACGTAACCAAGACTCCGCTGAGATTCGAGAAGGTTCGGCTCAAGTTGTACCGCTTTGCGAGCCTCCGTAAGTGCATCATCATATTCGGCTGAGTCCATTAAGATTTCGGCATAATAAGCATGCGCTATTGCCGAGTTGGGATCAATCGATAAGGCTCGCTCAAGTTCTTTGCGAGCATCCACCAATTTCTCCCCTCCCTGCCAATCGAGCGCCCATCCTAAAACCGCATGGGCCATAGCCGAATTTGGGGCAATCAACAACGCATTACGGGCATTCGTTTCACCATCCTCCGGGTGATTGCTGTAAATTTGAACCCGCGCGAGAGAAATATAGTAATCAGGTTCATCTGGATCAACAATGATGGCCTGCATATAGGCATCTTGGGCCTGACTTAGTTTGCCGGCCTCGAACAGGCTTTCGGCTTCGAGAATAAATGACGCCGGACTACGAGTGGGCGTCAACGTAGGAATAAACGGCGGCGGCAAAGTGGGCACTATTGTACGTTCGATGTAGATTGCCGCACCAATTAATATCAATAACAATATAATACGCCAGGGATTTAGTCGCTGGCGTTTCTTTCGCATGCTCCACTTACTTCCACTAAGGTACATGAATTCCTTATAGACCCTTATCTCGAATTGGGAATTGCATCTTACCATCCGTCCTTCCCTATGGTCAAGCGAGATACTGATAGGGTTGAAAAAGAGAAATCATTTGCTGATGGGATGGTATATAATGAGCGGAAGCTCCGCTTCTATCCCATATATACTACACTCTTTTATGGGTAAATATGTGTTCAACATCCTTATAGTTATGGATGTTGGAAAGCATATTTAAGCCCGCCAATAAAAGCATGTGGCATCAGAAAACAGGGTGGGCATATGCTCTTTTTTCAGTGTAGTAATGTTTAACTGCAAAAAGGTACGGCATATAATCGGAAATGATTTCTCTTTTTCAACACCCGCTTGTTTAGGGTATAATGCCCAGCATGGAAGAAGAGAATCAACCACTTGAAAACGCTCAAGATACTCAACCTATAGCCCCACCCGCACAACCGGAAATCGCTGCTGATGCCGAAAGTGCTCCAACTGGCTTCTCCCTCTGGCGACCGATGCGCTTATTTGTGGTGATTGCCTTTGTGGCTGTAATTATAGCCGCCATTGGCGGCTATTTTGCCGGCATCCATAAACGACAGGCCGCTGAACAAGAGACCGTGGAACAGGTTACTCAAGAGCAATTTGCACTTGGCGAGAGCGACCTCGAAAATGGCCGATATGAAATCGCCAAGCAACGCTTTGAATATATTATCAACCTCAATCCAATGTACCCCGGCGCAGCCGAGAAATTAGCTGAAGCCTTATTAGCCTTGAATGCGCCGACTGCTACTTTAGCGCCTATTTATACTCCAACCCCCAATCTCGCTCCCGTTCAAGATCTCTTCGAACAAGCCGAGGAGGCATTTGCCGCTGAGGACTGGTCGGCTGTTATCGAGACCCTGTTAACCTTGCGCGCTAAGGATTCTTCCTACCGTGCGGTTGAGGCTGACGGGATGATGTTCACTGCTCTGCGTAATCGTGGTGTTTATAATATCTCTACAGAAGGAATATTAGAGGAAGGAATTTATGATCTCAGCCGGGCTGCGCGCTTCGGCCCACTAGATCGCGATGCGCACAACTGGCGCGAATGGGCTGAGCTCTATCTGATCGCCAACAGCTATTATGGAATCAACTGGGCTCAAGCAACTTATTATTTCGGACAGCTATATCTCGTAGCCCCCTATTTAAAGAACAATACATATTACAAATACGCTTTTTCATCACAATCCTACGGCGACCAGCTCTATGATGCAAACGATTATTGTGCGGCCTCAGAACAATACTATCAATCATTGCTGGCATGGGAGAATCCAGATCTTATCACAACAGCAACTAAAGCAGCCAAGGCCTGCATGACAGCAACAGCCCATCCGCCGGCGCCGCCGCAGCCTACCGAGACGCCGACGCCAACACCAACAAAAGAAGGTGAGGAGCCCGGCGGCTGAATCGGCAGTAATGAGTAAGAACGATCAACGCCGATAGAAGCCGGATGCAGTCTTCCATCCCCGTATCTCATTGAGTTCTTCAACTAAACCCGCTTAATCCGCTTGAACCCTCTCGAATATTACTTCCAGAGTCATGCAATTTAGGGTGATTCATTGGCCTTATCAATAGTAAATTCGCGTATTAACCATAGCGCTATGGATATCGCAATTTCCCAAAATCAACCCTATGGCGGGTTTTACTATTTAGGCGAAATCCGTGAAGCGTATCTAGCATTCTCCCTGAGCAAAACCAGTCAACGCTTCAGCTATTGCCGTTTTTAGAATTACAAGGAATCGTACAAATTGCATGAATTTCAATAACGCTTCTTGCTCAAAAATGGCATAAAGGAGCCAATGTACATTTTTCCCATAATACTGCAGAACTTCATCCAGCGCTGCAAGCGCTTTATCGCGCTGGTTGAGAATAGCCTCGCGATACGTAGATTGGACAATTTCTAGTTTCTATACAAGCATCTTTATCTGGCAATATCTGATCCGCCTACCATAAAACCATTGGATTTAAGGTACAATGCATTTCTGCGTGCATAATGCGATAATCCCGCCAGTGAGGAATACCCTTGTTTGAGTTAACTTTTCTGGGAACATCCGCTTCAGCGCCTTCGATTCATCGGGGTTTATCAGCCCAGGTTATCAGCTATCGAGATCAGCGCTTTTTAATTGATTGCGGCGAAGGAACACAACGGCAGATCATGCGTTCCGGCATCGGTTTTCGCCGCCTGAATCGAATCCTGATTACGCATGGACACCTCGATCACATCCTCGGATTAGCAGGATTGGTATCTACTTTTGCCCGATGGGAAGCAATCGAACGACTCGAAATCTGGGGCGGAATATCCGCTTTATCACGGATTCGGGATCTGCTATTTGGAGTAGTGCTGCGCGGCGCCCATCCAAAGATCGATATTAGCCTGATTCCCGTCGAGACCGGAATTCTTATTGAGGAAAATGGCCTGCGCGTGTCGGCCTTTCCAGTCCAGCATCGAGGTCCGGATTGCTTCGGCTATCTCTTCGAAGAACTCCCCCACCGGCCTTTCCTGCCTGAAAAAGCGCATCAATTACAGGTTCCCGTCGGCCCCATTCGGCGCCAATTGGTAAATGGGGAAAAAGCCGCTCTCCCGGATGGCCGAGTCATTAGTCCGGATGATGTACTTGGCCCCCTTCTTAAGGGGACCCGTCTAATACATATCGGCGATTGTGGACAGACCGGCGAGTTGATCGAGATCTGCCATGGGGCGGATGCTATTGTAATTGAGTCTACCTATACCGAAGATGAAGCCGACTTAGCGCTCAAGTACGGCCATCTTACAGCACGAATGGCCGCCGAATTTGGCCGTCAGGCCGAAGCAGGTCACCTCTACTTGACACACCTCTCGCGACGTCATCGTGAACGAGATATACTCGAAGAGGCCCAGGCCGTGTTTGCCAACGTTACTGTCGCCAAGGACTTCGATCAATTTCAGATTCGAAGGGCCAACTAGAATTCATACAGCATCATTGACAATTCTGCTTAGATTGCAGGTCTAAGGAAGATTTATCAATTCTCTTTAGAAT
>DAOVFE010000161.1 GCA_030673085.1 Anaerolineales bacterium
AGCTTTTGGGGGTAGAAAAAATATTTACCTTTATTCGACAGCGAATATTTAAACAAAACCCGTACCCGAAGGGGAAAAATTCGGCAATGGGGGCTGTCCCTAAGGACATCCTTAAAGGAATTTTGAGGGTTTTGTAATTTACTAAAGTGCGGTAGATATTTTCCCTTTTTTTATCACTTTAGACTTTTACATTCTGCAAGTTAGCTGTAAGCTATTACTATGCCGCTCTGCGTTAAGCTATGAATATCTTGGACTCAAGCCAAAAGAAACCGTTCACACGGCGGAATATTAATGCTTTAATAAATACTGGAGACATCTTCACTCCAAGCGCTTCTAGACGGGTCGGCGCTATCATAAAAAATATGAGTAATCTATGACTGAGAAAATCCTTGTAGTTGACGATAGCAAACTGATGACGCGAATGATCGAGGACATGCTCAAGCAGTCTGGCTACGAGGTTATGTCCGCTAATGACGGGCCTACTGCTCTCAAGCTTGCATCTGAATGGGTTCCGAATCTGATTCTGCTTGACGTGATGATGCCGGACATGGATGGCTTTGAAGTATGTCGACGATTGCGGGAGATGGAACGTGTCGCAACTGTGCCGATCATCATGGTTACAGCCAAATCCAGTATTGCCGATAAGATCAATGGGTTTGAAGTCGGCGCCGATGATTATATAACTAAGCCCTTTGAGCTGCCCGAGCTTAGACTGCGCGTATCCGCCTTACTTAAACGCTCCCAACGCTTAATTGCCGGCCCCGCTGCCGCTCCCAAGCCGGCCAGGATTATCACCGTCTTCAGCCTGCGAGGTGGAAGCGGATGCACCAGCCTGGCGGTTAATCTTGCTGCTGGCCTGGCCAAACTCTGGGGAATCCACGTTCCGCTGCTTGACCTCGCGCTCCCCTTTGGCGTCTGCGATTCTATGCTCAACTTGCAGCCACGCTATCGCTTAGATGATGTCGTCAATAAACCAATTGTAGAGCTAGGCGCCGATGTAATAACCGGGTACCTGACCGCCCACGAAAGCGGCATTCAGCTCTTGGGCGGCTTTTCCGATGCAACGCTTATAGATCGCTTTTCCGAGAACCTGGTTACCTACGTGCTCGAACAACTCCGCAGCCGTTTCCGATATATAGTTATAGATACCGCCCACGATTTCACGCCCCCAACCATTGCTGCTCTAGATGGCGCCGATACTATCGTGATACCGGTCACCCCGGATATTAATGCTGCGCGTCTGACATATAACGCCTTGCATATTTTCGATTCGCTGGGCTACCAAGAGGAGCCATTCTTGACTCTCAATTGGACTTTTTCCCAACAAGGCATTTCGCGAATACAGTTGGAAAAATTCTTGAAGCAGCCCTTCAATCTGGTTATGCCATATGCTGCTGGAGTCTGGAGTCAGGCCATCAACACCGGCGTTCCGGTTATAGAAGGCGACCCCGAATCGCCTCTGGTCGCGATGTTAGAAGATATGGTCTGGCGCTTGAGCGATCCGATCATGCAGAAATCGAAACCGGATAATCCGACACCGACATGGCAGCGTGTATCACAGCGTATACGGTCGTCGCATAGCGCAGAAAGACCAAAGGCCGACTAATGAATACACGATCAAATAAACACCACCAGCGAGGACAGGGGATTGTCGAAGTCGCCGTTCTTCTTTCACTGGTCGCCGCCAGCACTATCGCTGCGATGAGTGCTTATGGAGTCAGCCTGCGAGATGTTTATTGCGACATTGGATCCGCCTTCGGCGTTGATCAAAAATCCTGCGCGCCGAAGACGCTCCTCGACGATGACTTCAGCAACCTCGATGGATGGAATATCCTCACCGGGCCCGGATGGAAACCAACCGGCGATAAGCTTTGCGTTGGCTACGGCACCAATCATCAGGCGCTCACCGGCGATGAAGATTGGAAGGATTACACCATCAACCTCGATATCTCCGATCTGAAACGCCATCGCGGCAGGAGTGGATATGGGGCCTACTTCCGCACTACGCTCGGCCCTGGCTCCGGTTATGGCCATCGGCCAAATATCAATGGCTATATCTTTAAATTCGATCCTTACTTCCGCGATTCGAGATTCGGGGGCGGGCGTAACGGCTCTTTCGTGATACGTAGAGTAATAAAAGGCAAGGAATTCTGGCCTCCGATAGCAGTCGGTCCGGCCCCGCCAGACTTCGATTTTTACTCCGCTCCGAAGAATCTCTCGCTGAATGTCGACGGCGACACGTTTATCGCCACTGTCGACGGCGAACAGGTCCTTAAAGCTTCCGATCGCACTTTTACCGAAGGCGGAATCGGATTGCGTGTTTGGGGCGGCACCGTGGCGTGTTTCGACAATTTAACTATTACCGAGCCATAAGATCATATTAGGAGGTTGCCATGTCCTTTTTTGGTAATCGGGGGACAAATTCAAGAAAAACCCCCATTATAAGCAGGTCTTCTATCATTTATCAGCAAGGGCAGAGCTTTACCGAGATCGCTATCATCCTGGGACTTCTTGTCTCCACCACTATAGCAGCCCTCTCTGCCTATGGGATCAGCGTACGGGATGTTTATTGCACCGTTATTGGCGGATTCGGCGTAGAGCCGCAGGCCTGCCAAGCGCATCTGCTTTGGGAAGATGGTTTTGATGATCTTGACCGCTGGAATATGACCAACGGCAATGGTTGGGCACTTGACGACGGTCAATTATGCGTCACTCGGGGAGGAGAGCATCAGGCTTTCACCGGCGATGAAGAGTGGGATGACTTCACTTTCCAACTTGACCAAGCCAATATGACGCGTGGCAATGGGTATGGCCTTTACTTTCGAGTGAGCAACGAACCAGCAATCAATGGCTATGCCTTTCAATACGATCCTGGCTATAACAAATCGTTTATCTTCCGCAAAATTGTTAATGGACATGAACTCTGGCCGCCTATTGCCGTCAGCAAAGCGCCGCCGGATTTTCAATGGAACAATACCGCTTATCAGGTCTCGGTTCAGGCCAAGGGCGATGATTTTACCGCTTTTATCAATGGTGAACCGGTTGTAAGCGCCAATGATTCATCTTACTCCACAGGTCGGGTTGGCCTTCGTATATGGGGTGACACCCGGGTCTGCTTCGATGATCTCAGCGTTACACAGTAGCAAAGGAGTTTCTATCAATGTCTCTAACCGATAGTCCGCCAGTAGAATACTATGACGATGGAATGCCGGTCGAAAAGGAGCCCTCTCCGCTGAAGCGCAATTGGCTCAGAGTAATGCTTATAGGCATAACTCTGATTGTCGCCATTATCGCCATAGCCGGTCTGATCAACCGCCAAGACTTGATTCTGGGCCGCGGCTCAATCAGCGGTCAGGTTATTGATAACTTAGGCCAGCCTATAGCCAATGCCGAGGTCTTTGCCAGCCAGTGCGATACCTGGGCGGCAAGCGATCTTAATGGCCATTTCCAGCTTGAGGGAATCCCGGCCGGCAAGAGAGTGGTGGTGGTTGTAGTTACACCTATGCCTGAACTCGATCCGATCATGCTCGATGTCGATATTCCAGCCGGTGAAACGCTCGAATTGGGTCAACTTGTGTATGGCCAGAGCGCAGCAAATTAAGGCGGGGCACTAATCCATGAGCACCTATCGTATCCTGGTTGTAGATGACAGCGCGCTGAATCGCAAGCTGGTTTCCACTATCTTGCAGGCCAATCATTTCGAGGTCCTGGAGGCCATCGACGGCGAGCAAGCCGTCGCAGTTGCAACAAGCGAGCGCCCTTCTCTGATTTTAATGGATATTCAACTTCCAAAGCTCGACGGCTACGAGGCTACACGCCGTTTACGCGCTCAGCCAGAAACTAAAGATATCCCGATCATAGCCCTGACCGCAAACGCCATGGCGGGGGAGGATGAGCGAGCTCGGGCGGCTGGCTGCGATGGTTATATCAGCAAGCCAATTGACACTCGCAGCCTGGTGCCCACACTGATTCCCTACCTCGAGCAAGGACGTAAACTCCCTCAATGAATATTCGGCTTGATGAATCAGCTCATTGGGAGATCGGACGGGCGATATGGCCGACTCTTGGTCTATACGATAGAATCGCTCCAATCGTGGGGCGGATGACTTCCACCGCTGCGCTCAGATTGCCCGCAATCAAGCATGGCCGCCCCAACTTTTTCATAGACGCCGTCAGCCGCTGGTTGGTTTTTCCACCCGATATAAGGCCAGCTCTGATTCCATATATCCGATGCCATATCTACTGCCAGATGCCGGTCATGCAATATCCTTTACATAGCCATCATAATCATAGGCGAAAGCTTCCGCAAAACATCTGCCCCACACTTTATAGGCGCCCGGAGACGATAACCCATTGGTCATCATCAGCCTGCAAATCATCAACTAGAAGCAGCGATGTCTCGAATGACGCCTTCGCATCCTCCTTCCGCCGGCGCAATAATCAGCGATTATCGATATGCTTGCATTTAAAAAGCCTAAACACAAGAAAGGTATTTTGCTAATGTTAGCCGCTTTTTTCAGTGAACTCAGATATGATGAAGAAAAATAGCGATCATCAAGACGGGCAATCGCACATAGATCTCATTTCATTATCGTATAAGCGGCTGCAAGAAGCGCCTGCGCGCATCTTTTACTTCTATAGCCGTGATTTGCGCCGGCTCAAATGGTCCGTCTTTGGCATATCCGCCTTATTTCTTACAGCGCTTGAGGCCTATTACTACTTCATCTGGGGTGCGCCATTAAACGACAGTATTATTGATTGGCTGATTGCAATGGCCGGCGCAACCGTGCTGATTGAGATTTCCTTTTGGGCCATGGGGAAATCGCAGAGGCGCCTCGAACACGAAATTACCGTCCGCCAGCAGGCGGAAGAGGCGCTGCGCAAAATCGAAACTAGCTTTCACGCTATGTTTGATAATACTGCAGTCGGCATTTCGATCTGCGATTTGCATGGCCACTTTCTGGAAACCAATCCGGCCTTGCAACAGCTGCTGGGCTACAGCTCGGACGAATTGAGCCGCATGCGCTTTGCGGATGTCACTCATCCAGATGACGGGGCCTATAATAGGCAGTTATTCAACGATTTTCTCGAGGGAAAGTGTGATCACTCCAAATTCAGCAAACGGTATATTCGCGGAAATGGCCAAATTGTCTGGGTAAATCTGAGCATATCCCTCGTTCGCGACGATGATAACAAGCCGCTTTTCACCATCGGCATAGTCAAGGATATCTCCGAGCGCAAATGGGCTGAAGAAACACTGCGCGAAACCGAACG
>DAOVFE010000356.1 GCA_030673085.1 Anaerolineales bacterium
ACCGTTCCTAAAAATGAATTAGGGCTGAATCGCTGAATATCCGGCCGGCAGCCAGACGCTGCCTGCGACTCTCCATTCTCATCTTCCGGATAAGGTTCGCCTTTTTCCGGACAATCTAGCAGAGGCCAATATGTTGCAGGAAATAACTCCGCGAACGACGCTACTAGAGTATCCACTCGGCGATTCTCAAACGCAGCATTCATATAATTCGATGTTTTACATAGATCTATTAATGGCCCTGGAATCGCCGAAACGCCCTTTTGATAATCCTTCAACCGGCTCTGCATTTGCGTTTCTGTTTTTTGGTTCAAATTAAAATACAAAGCGCCGCTGGCCGCATTTGCTAAGCAATGCTGAGGAACCAGCAGCGCTAAAACACCAATAAATAACCCGATCCCTACCTTCCAATACCTCATTTTTTCTTCTTACATATACCCACCTGGCCGGGATGAGACGATCGGCTGGCGGTTATCTTATCCCCCCATTTTTCACTCCCCACTAGCCACCAGCCCCCGTCTTCCTGCCATTGTCCCCATACAAACATTCTAGAGAATCTCTTAGATAATATGGAGAGTACTAGAGTCCCGACAAGCAGAGTACTTTGGTCCCATCCATGGCGACTAGTGAAACCGCATCCAGCCGCTGTCGCATATTTTAAATAGATACAGGCCAAACACTTTAGCCATAGGATTTATTAGAGACCATGAACGCCCGTCGGGTGTATGTATCTTTGATTATGACCCGGGATTTCTTAAGAGACTAACCCCCTCGCCATACCCTGGAACAATCGTCTGCAATCGCAGGCGCTTTCTGATCTTTAAAAGTTGAATTACAAATGAAAAAGCTCGCCTATTAAGCATAAAATCCCAGGCGAACTCTGTCTTATTGTGACTTGATTCGGGCTACGGATACTAGACTCCCCCACCATATGCTTTTTCATCTGTAGGTGTTTCGCCGGTCGGATCCCACACATATACCCAGGTTCCTTCCCAGGCCCAATCGTATATCCAGTGCCCATCTGCGGGAGAAAGATTTACACAGCCATGGGAAGTGGCATAGCCGAATTTGTTATGCCAATAAGCGCCATGAATTGCTCGACCTTCGTCATAGTAGAGCGTCCAAGGGACATCTTCCAAATAGTAATAATCTGAGCGATCTGCCTCAAAAGATCCGGCCATCGTATCCGATTCGAGCTTTTCATATACATAAAAGACGCCTGGTTTAGTCCACCAGCCTGGTGATCCGCTTGACACTAGAGTGGCGTAAACTAGGTGACCATCATCATAAGCCGCTAAAGTCTGTTCGTGCAGATTGATTGCAATCCAGCGATTGTCACCCACATGGAAAGGACGCACCGGATCAGGATCTACGATCGCCAGCAATCGCTGCTCAATCCATTCATCTGGGCCGACCATGTACCAGTTCCAGTCGCCCACCTTAGTAACATCATAAATCTGGACCACATCATAGCGATTCACCCAGTGTGTGGTCAGGGGTTGATCATGTCCTGGAGCAGCAGAGGTAAAATCCCCGCCCAAAACCCAAGCAAATGCCCGGTCTGGAGTACGGCTGAAAACCAACCCTCTGAAGGTAGATGCGGTAATTCGCGACGCATTATCCCCGCGAATATAGACGCCAGATGCAATCATATAGACTACAACGCCACTTTTTTCGTATCTATCTATCCATGATGCAAATAGGAATCCCGGTTTTATTCGACCAATGGCATTCTTTCTATTAACGGCATCCTGCACGCTTCCATATTTATCGGCGCCACCCTTTCCAAGTCGCAAGTAACTATAAGGAATAATGCCCAGGGCCGAATCTATTTTATGAGCTGGAAGAGGTTTTTCAGGATATACGCCAAGTCGGGCAAGCTCAGCCAATCGGCCGGCGGGACCAGCTTCCGGACAACGTCGCGCGTTTCTGAGCTGGAAGCGAGGTGTACATAGATAATCATCCGTCCCGATTCCGGGATCCGGATCGGCTGCGGCTGATTCGATCGGCATCAATATAATTATTGCTATAGCGAGGAAGAGGAGTATTAAACCATTCCTCCAACTGCCAGATAGCTCTGTCATCTCTTCTCCGAAATCTTTCAAAATACCCCAATATTATAGCCGCAAAATGCGGCAGATTACAGAGCAGTCTGCGATGAAAAGAGTGCTGGCAGAGATAATAGAAGCGGCCGTCCAAAAAGAATGTTTATCCAGCTCTTAAGCTAAGCATCAGAATACTTTATCAGAAGATTATCCACTCCCCCTAAGGGGCTGTCTAAAAGATGGTTTAGACAGCCCTTGCATCTGTCAGTTTTTTCAATGCTCTACGCTTACTTACCTAATCCTTACCCACCAAGTCTAGGCTTTACTTTTACGAATCTCGCCGCTTTCCCGACCACACTCAACCGAATTCGCACGGTGAAGACATTACATGAAACGTCTTTATTCGATTAGCCAGAATACCCCTCAGCTTGCTGAGGGGATGAATGGCCAGGGCCGTAGGCACT
>DAOVFE010000152.1 GCA_030673085.1 Anaerolineales bacterium
AACATCCAACGGACTTTCTTCATCATGTGAGAAACCGCCTTGGGGTTTATATCCCAGCAATCGGTGGATCGTGCTGGCGGGATAGCCGGTGGCTTCACTAAGACGCTTTGCTGCCCGACCGGTTGGCGATGCCAACGCCACTCGCAGGCCTGCCTGACGGACGCCTTCCACCAATGTCCGCAATGTCGTCGTTTTCCCGGTTCCTGGCCCTCCGGTGAGGATGCTTACCTTCGAGTTCATCACATTTCGGACCGCCTGGCGCTGGAGCTCGGTTAAAGGTGCACGGTCGATATCCTCATGAAATTTGCGATTTCGGGAGGTCAAATCGCCAAGGCGGGAATGAGGATTTTCCTGCATACGAGTTATCCTCTGCGAAAAACCGGTTTCGGCGTAATACAATGGAGCGAGATAAATGCCAGCCTCCCTACCTGAAGGGTCGGTTTGTATGCCCCCCGGAAGACACTCTCCCTCCAGGATCAGACGATCAATGCCATCCTCGTTTAGAGCTGATTCAATCATAAGCAGTGCCGAAGTCTTTTCTGCCAATTCCAAACGAGGCAAAAAAACATGTCCCTCATTCATAGCTTGATTTAGGATGTAGAGTATCCCCGCATCAACCCTTGAGCGATCATCTTTATTGATGCCCATGCTTTGGGCGATCCTGTCAGCCGTAAGAAATCCAATCCCCCATATATCACGTGCAGTCTGGTAAGGGTTTTTTTCGAGGATCCGTATTGCATCATTGCCATAGGTTCGATAAATCTTAAGTGCGAGGCTCGTCCGGATAGCATGACTTTGCAAGAAAAGCATCACCTGCTGAATGGCTTTTTGCTCATTCCAGGCTTTCTGAATTACTTCCGCCTTCTTCGGGCCAATTCCTGGCACGCTGCGCAATTTTTCCGGGCTTTTATCGAGCACTTCAAGTGTGGACACGCCAAATTCATCGACGATCCTCTTGGCGATGACCGGACCAACTCCCTTAATCAAGCCCGATCCAAGATAGCGACAGACACCTTCAAGCGTAGCTGGCCGAATTTGCTCAAAAGTCTCGACCCGAAACTGACGTCCAAATCGCGGATGGTCGAACCAGGCTCCATGCAGGCGCAAACATTCGCCAGGAGCGATATCAACCAACACCCCGACTACCGTAATCAATCCCCCGTCACTCTGCTGAGGTGATGAAGCACGGATCACGGTGTAACCCGTATCCTGGTTATAATATGTTATGCGCTCCACTGTGCATTCAAGCGCTTCGTTAATCACCAATCTATGCCTTTAGAGAACTCACATCTCTATCATTAGTAAGACGGCCGGTCGCAAGACTTGTCAGTCAGGGAAACATGAAGAGTTAGAGCGTGAAGCCGTTCTATGAAATCTTGATTTGTTCATACTTTAACTTGAAGAGCCGACGACATCGATTGCAGGCAGAGGTGTGGTTATTGCAACTCGACGTTCAAAACGGGTCAGGCAGCTTGCACCCGCTTGATGTATAAGCTGCAGTGCACGATCAAAATCCATCCCAATATTCTCTGCCCGGTGCGCATCTGAGCCTAAAGTAATCATGGGAAGGACCCCTTCCGCTATGGCTTTTTCAACATATAAAGAAAGCAATTCCCGAGAGGGGTAGATTTCCTTTGCACTTATCCGCAGCCCCTTGGTGTTAACTTCCATCGCAACACCATTTTCAAGAAGAGCGGTTATGAATCTCTCTGTACTGGCGCGATATAAATCGAAATCGAGCGGAGGGTGCAGTTGATGGGTATATTTTTTAATCAAATCTGGATGCGCGATCACATCAAAGATTCCTGTATGCACTGCTTTCGATAATAGATCAAAATAATCGCAATAGATCTCTGCTACTGATGCTTGAGCAAAAAGGTCTGGCGCACGACGGCTTGAACTAAAGAAAACTCCATTAATGTAATGTACTGAACCGATGATGAAATCGAACTTTCGCCCTATGAGCGACTCATAGCGCTTGACCAAGGCTGCAATTTGGTCTTCCATTCCTGAGTAATAATCCAGTTCCATTGCAAGTCGTATAATCAGGCTTGGAAATTGCTTCTGACATGTCTTAATCTGCTGATAATGATCAAGAAGGTCATCTTCGGTCATGAAATAATCGGGGAGTTTCAGCATGACATGATTGCTGAAACCTATTTCATCCAATCCTAGCTCAACAGCCCGGATGCAGCATGCTTCCACGCTTTCCTGACAGTCGATGCTTACAGCTGTATGCACATGATAATCGTCAACGCCATTTAGTTTCATATCCCTACTACGCCCTATACTTGAAATGCCAATTCGAAAAGATAATTTCAAAAATACTTCAATCTATCACCCTGTCAGAAAACCCTTCTCCGATTCTAAAAAGAATGATCGGTCCCATGTCAAGCCGCCAAATCTTCCGCCCTTTTTATGGGAAAAAGCCAGAATACCCCATAGCTTGCTGTGGAGATTAATGGCAAGCGGGGGTTTGGAGGCAGCAGCCCCCATATTGGCTTTTTCCTTGGAAGATGCCCCGCAGCTTGCTGCGGGCTTCTTCACTCTTCTCGCCGTCACTTCATTAAACTGATAAGGACGCACAATTCGCGATTCAAGTGTGAAACCAGGCTCTCTTTAGCGTACTCAACTGCCTAATTTTGATCTGCCGGGGGAGAAAGCCATCCAAGCAGCCAATAATATCCCAGGGCCATGTATTCACGAAGCGAAGTCTTACTTACCGACAACGCCTGATCAGAGGGCAACAGGCTGTTTCGTGATTCAAACATTCCTTCTGAATGCCAGACCGCTGAGGATGGAATCGGATCCATTCCATAGGATCGAAATGTCGCCATTACCCGCAAGTAATGCCAGGGTGAAGTCACTAGCACAAACCGATCAACGTCATATTTATCCAGAATCGGTGCTATTGTTAGTGGATGATCGTGGGTATTCTTCGACTGTGGTTCAAGGATAATCCTGTCAATCGGAATACCGCACTGAATCAGCCCATCGCGCAAAGCCTGGCTTTCTGGCGTGATCTGCCCGGGACGATCTGAGATTCCGCCCGAAACAATAATCCATGGATCGTCAAGAATTCGATAGAGGCGCGCCCCTTCTAATACACGCAATGCACTGGATTTACTCAGCACGCCAATCTCATCTCCGCGAGCACGCTGGGCTATGCTCCCGCCCCCAAGCACGACAACCGCACTTGCTCCTTCCGCTTGCACTGGTGATGTGATCCAGCCATAACCCCGGCCCAAGCTATCTTCAAGCGAAAGCGCAATCAAAGGTGTGCTCAGCATCCAATAGAAAAGCAATACTAACGTCAGCCAAGTTGTACCCCAGCGCCGCGTTCTCTTATTTATATAAAGCAACGCTACGCCAATGGCAACGCAAATCCAAAAAAATTGCAAGGACCCGGGCAGCAAGAATTCTTTAATGATTTGAACCATGTCATTCATATCATCCTCTCCAAACAACTCTTCATCCGGCCCATAATGCTATCATGCTAACCTTCATTCGGCCATCCCTCCTTGTTGCCAATCCTTGGCTTCTTGATCTTATGGCCATACCGAAATAAGCCATAAATTCGAGAAATGTAACGATATATGCAGAGCTTGGGGTAAACCCGCACTCCACATTTATCCCTTATTCCCCTTCATAATCCTAAGTCTCCTAAATAGGCGGCGGCCAAAAAAAATCCTGCCAAAATGGCAGGCCCTAAGCCGGTTACGCAGAATTTTATTACCACCAAATCATAAATGAATCACACGTCATCTTTATAATATCACCATAGACAACCCAGAACTCAAGCGCAACGCTGTTTCCCGGATCCTGATCTTTAAAAGCCACTTGCAGCCGGCTAATCCCCCCTTCATCGGTCACCGGCATAACCAGTGTTCGATCTCCATCGGGGAAATGAGCAAACAGGGTTACTGCTACACCAGGAACCGGGTTCAAATTCTGATCGCGTACAAGTAGATAAACTTCCTGTACACCGCTGGATCCAATAATTGGTTCTGCAACTGAGGCTTTCAACTGCAGGTCAACTACGCGATTGAGTATACGGTTGCTTGGAACGTTGGGATTTAAAAGGCTACGATCATACATTAGCATGTCAAAATGAACGCGTCCTAGCGGCGCGACCTTGACTTGCCCTCCGCCAATCGCCGCTGGATACCAATCCAGTCTGAAATTCTGGAAGTATTGGACAATGCGGTCGTTCTCAATTTTAAATTCGGAAATGGGGTAGCCAAAAAGGTTCTTTTCGCTATAGCGATTGAAAAAATCTAGAAAAGCAAAACACACTTGATGCCCGGACTCAGCGAAATACCGGCATCCTGGATTTGAGCTTGCCGAAATCTGGCTCGATTCTAGCGGCAAATCCCAACCGCCCACCCACTCGCCCAGAGGACATAGGTGGACCTTCATTGAGCCGGTCGCTTGGTCCAGAATCAACTCTAATCTCGCATTCTGGAAATACTGTACCAGCCATCCGCTTAACGGGTCAATGAACGAATCAGTAATGGGGTATCCCATGATCGCCAAACTGCCATTCTGATCAAAGAACTCGACAAATCGAGCATCTATAGTGTGACCAGTTTCAGGATAGTAGCGGTCCGCCTCTTGAGCGCTGGCCGAACCAACATCCAGCATCAGGGCTCCAACGCCCAGCAACATGCAGATTAGCAAAAGACTAAATCCGCCCTGGATTGCATGACGCAATGCTTTATTTGAGCCTGTAGAATGCATCGCTTTCACTTTTCAATTATCCTGAAATACTCAAATAGCTCTTGGCAACATTAATTAACAGCATGCCCGACCCCATTCGTTGGGCTGTGCTAACGTTTGGCTATGCGCTACTACAAACGTATCTTACACTTGAAATTTATCCATTCGACCTTACAATTTTGTAAGGTTTTGTAACAAATGAACACTCTGGCACGGAAATAGCATCTCTTTTAAGATTCGATTCCTACCCAAAAACTCTTTAGCTCTCTTCGTACATCGACCGAGCGAATATCTTTGCTAGCACAGTTAGCTATTTTTATAAAAGTATTCCTCTAATCGGCGAAGAAACTATTAATGAGTTGCATCTTCACCCCGGCCTTTATCTACCAACTCAGAGGAAAAAGCCAGTTTACCTTATCAAAAGATACCAGAATGAACGACAAACCAAGAATTATTAATCCAAGCATTCTGCATGAGAATCTTTCCTTCGCGAAGCCTGCGAAGCCAGAATCCCTACACGGCGTGCAATGCTTGCTGTGTAAAAGTACTTTATTGACGACTGATTTCTCTTTTCCACACTTTCAGTAAATGACAAAACCCTCAAAATTCCTTTAGGGATGTCCTTTAGGGACATCCCCCATTGCAGGAATTTTGCCCCTTCGGGTGCGGGTTTTGTTTAAATATTCGCTCAGGACTATCGCCCTGCAGTGCCTACGGCCCTGG